>CAJONZ010000034.1 GCA_905236065.1 uncultured Bacteroidaceae bacterium
CGATGTCGCTCTACCACCTGATATCCGGGGGTGCTCGCTACGCTCGTACCCTCGGTTACGGAGCGGTGACCGCGTTGCGGTCTTGCTGATGGTACAATAGCGGATAATCATTTAATTAAATGTGCGAAAAGCCTTTCTCCTGCTGTGGAAGGTTCGATATGGCACTGGATTATTCCTGTCGTGACGCAGAACTCTTTTCGTCAGTAGAGTACTGCGTGAAATCGAATAGAGTACTGCGTCATCTCCGATAGAGTACTGCGTTATTTTTGCATGTAGCACGTTTTAAGTTTTTTTGGCATGAGTTTTAGGGCGTAAGGTGCGACGGTCTGAAAAAAAAGATGTATCTTCGCACGGAAAACAAGTGGAGCCTGAAACGACGGGCTTCTTAACATCCTCACCCACAATGGAAGATTTCGTTCATCTACACGTACATACACAGTTCAGTATCCTCGACGGACAGGCGAGCATCACCAAGCTGGTGGACAAGGCAATCGGTAACGGTATGAAGGGCATGGCGATTACCGACCATGGCAACATGTTCGGTATCAAGGAGTTCTTCAATTATGTCAACAAGGTGAACAAGGGAAAGGAGCCGGAGGAGCGGTTTACGCCCATCATCGGGTGTGAGGTGTATTGTGCCCGTCGCTCGCTCGAACTGAAGGAGAAGAACGGAATCGATAACAGCGGATGGCACTTGATTTTGCTGGCAAAGAACGAGGTGGGCTACCACAACCTGATTAAGATTGTGAGCAAGGCGTGGGTAGATGGCTATTACCACCGTCCGCGTACCGACCACAAGGAACTGGAGCTGCACCATGAGGGCATCATTGCCTCGTCGGCCTGTTTGGCAGGCGAGATTCCCTATTACATCCGTCGGGGCCAGATGGAGAAGGCAGAGGAAAGTGTGCAGTGGTTCAAGAACTTGTTTGGCGACGATTTCTACATCGAACTGATGCGCCATGAGGTGAAGAATCCCACCCAACGTGCCAACCGAGAGACGTTTCAGGAGCAGAAAGCCATTGAGCCTAAGCTGATTGAACTGGCGAGGAAATACGACGTAAAACTCATCTGCACCAACGACTCGCACTTTGTGGATGAGGAGAATGCGGAGGCGCACGACCGCCTGCTGTGTCTATCGACGGGCAAGGACTTGGATGACCCTAACCGCATGTTATACTCCAAGCAGGAGTGGTTCAAGACGCGGGAAGAGATGAACGAGGTCTTTAGTGACCTTCCGGAAGCCTTGTCGAACACGATGGAGATACTGAACAAGGTGGAAACCTACAACATAGACCATGCGCCCATCATGCCTTTCTTCGAGATTCCGAAGGAGTTTGGCACGGAGGAGGAGTATCGGCAACGGTTGACGGAGAAGGACCTTTTCGACGAATTCACGCAGGACGAGCACGGCAACGTGGTGCTCAGTCAGGAGGAGGCTGAGAAGAAAATCAAGAAGTTGGGCGGCTACGAAAAGCTGTACCGCATCAAATTCGAGGCTGACTACCTGAAGAAACTCACCTATGACGGAGCGAAGCCGCTGTACGGCGACCCGATTCCGCCCAGCGTGAAGGAACAGCTTGACTTTGAGTTGCATGTGATGAAGACGATGGGATTCCCAGGCTACTTCCTGATTGTGTCGGACTTCATCCGTGCGGCCCGCGAGGAACTGGATGTGAGAGTGGGCCCGGGACGTGGCTCGGCAGCGGGCAGTGCGGTGGCCTATTGTTTGGGTATCACGAGGATAGACCCCATCAAATACGACCTGCTGTTTGAGCGTTTCCTCAACCCCGACCGTATTTCCCTGCCTGATATTGATACGGACTTCGACGACGACGGGCGCGGCAAGGTGTTGCAATGGGTGACGGAAAAATATGGTGCCGAGAAGGTGGCGCACATCATCACCTATGGCACGATGGCCACGAAGTTGGCTATCAAGGACGTGGCCCGTGTGCAGAAGGTGCCGCTGAACGTCAGCAACGCCCTGTGCAAGGCGATTCCCGACCGCCTGCCCAATGGAAAGAAGATGAACCTGGCCAATGCCATCGAGTGCATCCCGGAACTGAAGGATGCCGCCACCTCGACCGACCCGCTGCTGCGGGATACCATGCGCTTTGCACAGATGCTGGAGAACAACGTGAGGAACACGGGTGTCCATGCCTGTGGCACCATCATCTGCCGCGATGCCATTGACGACTGGGTGCCCGTGAGCACGGCGGAGGACAAGGAGACGGGAGAGAAACTGCGCTGCACACAATATGACGGCCACGTGATTGAGGAGACGGGACTGATTAAGATGGACTTCCTGGGCCTGAAAACCCTGAGCATCCTGAAAGAGGCGGTTGAAAACGTGGAGGAGAGCCTGGGCATCAGCGTGGATGTTGACCTGCTGAACATTGAGGACCCTGCCACTTACCAGCTCTACTGCGACGGGCGCACCATCGGCACCTTCCAGTTTGAGTCAGCAGGTATGCAGAAATACCTGCGGGAGTTGCAGCCGCACGTGTTTGAAGACCTCATCGCCATGAATGCGCTGTACAGGCCCGGCCCTATGGACTATATTCCCGATTTCATCGACCGAAAACTGGGTCGCAAGCCGATAGAGTATGACATTGAGTGCATGGAGAAGTACCTGAAGGACACGTATGGCATTACGGTCTATCAGGAACAGGTGATGCTCCTGTCAAGACAGTTGGCAGACTTTACCCGAGGCGAGTCGGACGCCCTGCGAAAGGCGATGGGAAAGAAGAAAAAGGACATCGTTGACGCGATGAAACCGAAGTTTATTGAAGGCGGCAAGAAGAACGGTCACGACCCGAAGGTGCTGGACAAGATATGGAGCGACTGGGAGAAGTTTGCCAGTTATGCCTTCAACAAAAGCCATGCGACGTGCTACTCGTGGGTGGCCTTCCAGACGGCGTTCATGAAGGCCACGTTCCCCGCACAATATATGGCAGCCGTAATGAGCCGAAGCCTCGCAAACATTTCTGAAATCCGAAAGCTGATGGATGAGTGCAAGGCGATAGGCATCAGTACGTTGGGACCCGACGTGAACGAGTCTCGCCTGAAGTTCTCGGTCAACAAGCGGGGCGACATCCGCTTTGGCATGGGCGGCATCAAGGGCGTGGGCGAAGGCGGCGTGGTGGCCCTGATCGAAGAGCGTGACAAGAACGGAGAGTTCAAGAATGTGTTCGACTTTTTTGAACGTGTGAATCTGTCGGCCTGCAACCGCAAGAGCCTTGAGGGACTGATTATCTCGGGTGCCATGGATTGTTTCAAGGAAATTCAGCGGGAAGCCTACTTCGTGCCGACGAGCAACAAGGGAGAGGTGTTCCTCGACGTCCTGATGCGCTATGGGCAGAAGTTCCAGATAGACAAGCAACAGGCGGCGACCTCGCTGTTCGGGGCGATGGACTTCGGCATGGATGTCGTGCATCCCACGATACCAAAGGTGACGGAAGAATGGGGAACATTGGAGAAACTGAACAAGGAGCGCGACCTGATTGGCATTTACCTGTCGGCCCATCCGTTGGACGAATATGCCATCGTGCTGAATCATGTGTGCAACACGAAGCTGTCGCAGCTGGAGGACAAGGAGCCGCTGTCGAAACTGGAAGAGGTTACGTTCGGCGGCATTGTCACGAACATTCGGGTGGGTGAGTCGAAACGGGGCAGTCTGTATGGCATTGTGAAGATGGAGGACTACTCTGGAGGCGGTGAATTGGCGCTTTTCGGCAAGGACTGGCTGGACTTCCACAACTGTTTCATCGAGGGTGCGTCGCTCTTTATCCGTGCGAAGGTCGTGCCCAATCAGTGGCGGCCCAACGAGTTTAACCTGCAAGTGAAGTCCATCGAGCTGCTGTCGGAAGTGAAGGACACCTTGATTGAGCGCATCACGCTCTCGGTGCCACTTGACCACCTGAGCACCAGCATGGTGCAGGATTTGGCGGAGATTGTCAACGAGTGCCCCGGAAAGGCGGAGCTGTTCTTCAACGTGCATTCGTCCGACAACATGAAGGCCAAGCTGTTCTCCCGCAAGATTAAAATCTCGGTGCAGAAGCCGTTGATGCACTTCTTCGACGCACACCCCGAAATTGAGTTTAAAGTGAATGGATAAGTAACTTAATATTAACCCTTAAAAAAACGGAAGATTATGAAAATCAACGATGCAAACTATGAAGAAGTGGTTGCGACAGGCAAACCGCTGGTATTGGATTTCTGGGCTACATGGTGCGGCCCTTGCAAGATGGTAGGCCCCATCATTGAGGCGCTGGCAGCCGAATACGAAGGTAAAGTCATTGTCGGCAAGGTGGATGTGGAAGATGAGGCTGACGACCTGGTGGGTCAGTTTGGCATCCGCAATGTGCCGACCGTCCTGTTCATCAAGGACGGCAAGGTGGTTGACAAACTCGTGGGAGCTGCCACGAAACCCATGTACGAGGCAAAAATCCAGGCTCTGTTGTAGGACGCTGCAAGTATGGGTCAAGGAGGGCTTCTTTGGAAAGAGGAGCCGTCCTTGGCTTTCATCTTGAAACCATCATCGGTTCGTCATGAGTAGCATTGACAATGAAATCCTGCTTGGTGCCGAGGAAGATGCCAGGGAGGTGGCCTTTATATACAATTATATCGGTCAGGAAAACAGAGAACTTTTCAGCGAAGAAGACGTCTATTACTGCATCGACGTCGTCCTTGAATACTTGGAGAAACTGAGCAGCAGCAAGGCTGACGCGGACGGGTTTATCGACATCGACGTGGAGGAGGTTGCTGCCTATATCGAGAAGAAGGCAAAAAAAGAAGGCATGGGGCCTTACGACCACGATGCCTTGATTCTTCTGGTTGATGCAGAACTGGAATTCAATGAGCAAATAGAGGAGTGAGACGTTGCTCAGTCGGGCATCGTCACGCTTCGGCTACCGTCAGCCTGCTCTTCGATGGTGACTTTCACGGCATCGTCGGGGAGCAGGTTTTCTATCAGTTCCGGCCACTCCATGAAGCAGAGGTTGCCGCTATAGACATAGTCCTCGTAACCAATGTCGAGGGCTTCCTGCTCCTTCTTGATACGGTAAAAATCAAAGTGGTAGATGGGTTCGCCATCGCCGCTGAGGTATTCGTTGACAATGGCAAAGGTGGGGGAGTTGATGACGTCCTGTACGCCCAAGGCTTCGCAAACGGCGCGGATGAAGGTGGTTTTTCCGGCTCCCATCTTTCCGTAGAAGGCAAAGACGGTGCGGTTGCCGATGGCATCAACAAATTGTTTTGCAGCTGAATCCAGGTCGTTCAGCGACGGTATTTCTATTTTCATCTGTCTTTTTTTGAGTTTTGTTTAAGTCCTACGTATTGAGGCTTTTGTTAGGATGCTGAAATCTCAGGGGAAAAGAGGGCCGCCTACTTTTTCCGCTTGCTCTGCATTGTGATGAGTGGGATGAGCATTTCCTCCATGGAGATGCCCCCATGCTGGAAGGTGTTTTTGTAGTAGCTTACGTAATAGTTGTAGTTGTTGGGATAGGCGAAGAAATCGTCGTTCTGCGCAAAGATGTATGCCGTGCTCAGGTTGGGGGAAGGCAGGAACGCATCTGCCGGACGTTTCAGTTCATACACTTGTTTCGGGTTGTAGGAGAGGTTCTTGCCCAGTTTGTAGCGCAGGTTTGTATTGGTATTTTTATCGCCGATGACCTTGATGGGGTTGTTGACACGGATGCTGCCGTGGTCGGTCGTGACGACCACCTTTGCGTCGGTCTTTGCCAGTTCCCTGAAGAGGTCGCTGACGGGGGAATTGTGGAACCATGAGGCCGTGATGCTGCGGTAAGCCTTTTCGTCGCTGGCCAATTCCCGCACCATGCGCGACTCTGTCCGGGCATGGCTCAACATGTCGATGAAGTTGATGACCAAGACGTTCAGGTCGTTGCTCATCAGGTTCTTGAACCTGTCAACCAGTTTCTCCGAGTCGTTGGAGCCCATTAATTTATAATAGGAGAAGGTATAGCGCATCCGATAGCGGTCGAGCTGCGTCTGGATGAGTGGTTCCTCGTTCAGATTTTTGCCTTCCTCTTCGTCCTCGTCCACCCAGTATTTGGGGTACATCTTGGCTATTTGGTCGGGCATCAGTCCAGAGAAGATGGCGTTGCGGGCATACTGCGTGGCCGTGGGCAGGATGCTGAGATACAGCTGCTCGTCGAACGTGAAATCGTCGGCCAACTCTTTGCTGATTTCCCGCCATTGGTCGTAGCGGAAATTGTCGAAGACAACGAGAAAAACCTTCTCGCCCTTATTGAGCAATGGAAAGATGACTTTCTTGAAGATGTCGGGCGACATGACCGGGCGGTTCTCCTTGTCTTTCAGCCAGGAAAGGTAGTTTTTGCGGACAAACTTCGCAAACTCGTTGTTGGCTTCCGCCTTTTGCATTTTCAGCATCTCGGTCATTTCCGATTCGGTGCTTGAAAGTTCCAGTTCCCAATAGACCAGGCGCTTATAGACCTCCTTCCACTCTTCGATGGTGTAGGAGTCGTTAATCTGCATACCAATCTTGGAAAAGTTTTGCTGATAGCCCGTATTGGCCACCTCGGTCTCTATCTCCTTCTTGTGCAGATGCTTCTTCAGCGTCAGCAAAATCTGAGGCGGATTCACGGGCTTAATCAGGTAGTCGGCAATTTTCGAGCCGATGGCTTGGTCCATGATGTTCTCTTCCTCGCTTTTGGTGACCATGACCACGGGAATCGTCGGATTGATTTCCTTGATGAGCGAGAGGGTCTCCAGTCCGCTGATGCCCGGCATGTTCTCGTCGAGGAAGATGATGTCGAAGGCGTGTTCGCGGCAAAGGTCGATGGCATCCTGACCGTTGGTGGCTGTCAGTATCTCGTATTCTTTCTTTTCAAGGAAGATGATGTAAGGCTTCAGGAGCTCTATCTCATCATCAACCCACAGCAGTGTTCCGTTCATTCAGATGGTCTTATATTTAATGTTGAAAAATCAGTTTGGAAAGGTGGAAAGCGCATGCTTAGAAGATGAAGTTGTCCTCCATGTCTTCATTGTCAAGCTCTTCCTCCTCTTGTGGCTCGGGCAGTTCGGTCGGCTCGTCGAGCGACGACGGCTCATCCTCGTTGATTTGCAGGCTACCGATGCGGTCGAAGGTCTCGTCGTAGAAGTCGAAGTAGTCGGCAAAACTAAGTCCCTTCATCAGCTTCTTCAAGTTGTCTTCCGCAATGATGAAGCATTTCAGTCCCTGTAACTTACGGGCCATTTCCTCGTTGTTCAGTAAACGGTGCAGGTAGATGTAAGCCTCGTCGTAGTTCAGGAAGGTGCGTACCTGGAACATGTCAATGCCGTCTCCTCGCTGGAAGGAGAGGTCGAAGTTGCGCACCGAGAAGTTCGTGAAGTTGTAGCGGGCCATCTCAAAGAGCAACTGGTTCTCGTTCACCGAGTCGCGTTCGTAAGCGAGGCAGAAGACGAAATCGCAGTTCTTTTCTGCCGAGAACGTACTGTCGCCCGCCAGTGAGTCCTCCTCTTCGCCCCATCCCCGGCGGCGTTCCCAGATGCTGCCCCGTTCAAACTTCCCACTGGCCAGCAAGCGTCCCTCCTTCAAGCCCTTCACGTAGAGACCAGCCAACTCGCTCACCGTGCTTTCCGGGAATTTCTCCACGATGGCCTTCATGTCCGACATGAAATGTTCGCGTTCGCCCATCTCCAGGTGGCTCATGGCACTGAAGAACATGAAGCGCGGGCGGTTCACTCCCTTCGGATATTCTTCTTCCGTGTATGCGCTGTTTGTCAGCACCTTCTCGTAGTCCGAAACCTGGAATGCCTCGTAAGTCTCGGCATAGATGGAGTCCTCTATCTGCTTTCCGTAGCGGGCCTTGAACTCAAAATTCGGGTCAGCAATCAGGATGGCGTGTTCATTCTCAGGGTATTCCGCGATGAGCTTCTCTCGGTACACATCTGCCGAGTCTTTCCTTTCCATGCGGGAATACAGCTGGAACATGTTGTAGAACATCTCGTCGTTCTTTTCGTAGTCTGGGAAGTCGGTGCGAATACGCTGGAAAGTTCTTTCCGCCAGCGGCAGGTTCTCCATGCGGTCCTTGAAAATGATGGCCGAGCCAAAGAGTCCTTCCACCAATGCTGCGTTCGAAACGGCCATCTGCTCCTCCGTAAACGGAATGTCTTTCAGGTAGTATTCAGGACGGTGCGGGTCCTGCGCATATTCTTCGGCCTTCAGCGAGTCCTTTTCCTCGCGGGACAGTTTCTTGTTGCTCTTCTTGTCGTTCACCGTCGGTACCTTCAGGCTGTCGGTCGGCATTTTCAGGCTGTCGGCCTGCAAACTGTCGGTTGCCAGCGAGTCGATCGGCTGTTCGTCGTTGAAATCGCTGAGCACGGTCTTGTTCTTACGCCGCCAGTCATCCACATTCTTACGTTGGCCCCATTTCTGCTCAAACGATTTCTTACCGGCCTCCACGGTCGTCGGCGTATAGAAGTAGAACACACCGCCGTCCTGTTCGTTTCGGCGCAATCCGGTGTTCTGTGTCGTTCGGTTCGCCGTGTTCTGTTGCGGCGTTTTCGATTGGTTGGCAGCCTCTTGTGCCTTCCTTTCCTCTTCTTTTTCCTTTTTCTTCAGCTCCTCGATGATTTTTTCAATCACCTTCATGCGCTCCAGCGAGTCCATCTTTGCCAGCGTCTGCAAACTGTCCTGCAACTCCACGGCTGAGGCATGGGGCAACAGCTCCTCCAGCACCTTGGTGCGCTCGTTGATTTCCTTGTAGTCTTCATGGTCTTTGTCGAACAGTCCCAATGCGTCGGCATAGCACTTCTGTGCCTTTACAAACTTCTCCGTTTCCCAATAGAGTTGCCCCAGGTGAACCAGCAGTACGCCCTTCTCAATTCCGTTGCGCGTGGCCTTCTCTACGCCGTCGTTGTAGGCCCAGATTGCCCGCATGGTGTCCCCGTTCGAGATATAGACATTGCCGATGGCATAATACACCTGGTCCAGATAGTCCTTGTTCTTTTGGTTCCGCGCCATGGCCTTCAGCCTGCGGATAACCTGCTTGCTCTTGCCCTTCGGCATCGTCTCCGTGCGGAGGATGCGGGCGTTGAATTCCAGTTCGTAGGGCGGATTCCGTCTGATGACCTTCGTGTAGTATTTATAGGACTCCGTCTCCCTTCCCATCTTGTGGCAAAGCTGTCCTAACAGGAAGTACATCCTCGTCTTCTGCAACGACCGTCCCTCCTTCCTGACGGCCACCTTCAGGTTCGTGATGGCATCCTCATACCGCTTCTGACGCACGTCCAGGTCGGCGTTCACCTGTGCTTGCAGGTAGTTCAGGTTCTTTGGGAAGGAGTCTCTTTGTGCCCGGGAGATAATGCCCTCCGCGTCGTAATACCACTCCATCTCCGCATAGCATTTTGCCTCCAGCATCCGGGCACGGGCCAGGATGTTGGGCTTGGTCGCATACAGCAGCTGCATGTAGGCAAACGTCGAGGCCGCTTCCATGTATTCTCCCCGCCTGAACTGCGACTCGCCCATTAGGAACCAGGCTCGGTACAGGAAGGGGTTATATTCCTTTTGCGAGAGCCATAGCCTTTCTTTCAGGGTCTTTGGGCGGCTCTTGTTCCACTTCGGCTTTACCGTAATGCTGTGCTGCTTGATGGTCTTTTGGCATTTCTCAATGGCGGTGGCGTAGTTGGAACCACCCATCTTCACCGTCGCCTTGTTGCCCGTCATATATACGGGAATGATTTCGGTACAGTTGTCTTTGTTTCCCTGTTCCTGGGCCAACTGCCCGTCCTTGAAGGCCAAGGTTCCATTATAATAAGTATTGTATCGTGCCTTAAATGCCTGGACACGACGAGTAATGGGCGTGTTCTTTGTGTTAGAGCACGCTGCCACGAACAAAATCGCCGTTAAGAAAAGTATGACATTTAAGCACCTGCGCATCAAGATTCTAAACGTAGAAACCGCTGTTTTTATTTTCGCAAATACGATATTTTTGAATAGTAAAATGGTAAATGTAGGTTAGCTTCTCAGTTCTCCGACAATCAGGAAGACCTCATCCTTCAGTGCGGTCGGCAGTTCGATGGCCCTGAGCTGCAAGGAACGCACCCATCCCGCCACTTCTTCCTCCTTCATCGTGTAAAGCACTTCCCGAAATTCCTCTACTGCCGCCTCGTCATATTGGTCGGCCTCCGTGCCCCGGAAACGGTCTAACTCCTCATCGTTGTAATATTCAATCTCTTTGCTCAAGGCTGCCAACAGGCTTTCTTTTTCACAAGTCTCGTGCTGACCACAACACTCCATGTCCTCCACCTGTTGGATGTTGGGCATCTCCTTGATTTCACCCCGTTGCAGCTTTATCTTCAGCCGTTGCTCACGGACAAAACCAATGACAAAGGCCACAAAGCCGAGAATAATAATAGAACAAACAAGATAAATCATTTTTTCCTTTCAGAGCGGTAGCAAATTTCTCACTTTTCCTTTTCTTTTTCTCTTAACCGATGGTGAATCCCACTGACTTCAGGTCTTTCCAGTAGTTCGGGTACGATTTCGTGACTACTTCCGGGTTGTTAATTCGGATTTCCTTCCCACACAGCGATACGGGAGCGAAAGCCATTGCCATGCGATGATCCTCGTAGGTGTCGATTGCCACCTCCTTTGCCACGTCCTTCCGCTCTCCCGCCCACAGCAATTCACTGTCGTTGCGGTCTTTCAGCACGAAGCCCAGCTTGGCAAGCTCCACTTCCAGGGCATGAATCCTGTCGGTCTCCTTGATGCGCAGGCTCTGCAATCCCGTGAAATGGAACGGAATGCCCAGCATACAGCACGTGACAACAAACGTCTGGGCCAGGTCGGGCATCTCCACGAAGTTGTATTCCAAGTGCTCAACCCTGTTGGCCGATTTTCTCAGCCGTACCTCATTTCCTTCAAACGCCGTCTGAACGCCCAGCTGCTCAAACAGTTGTGCGCCTCGGCTATCTCCTTGCAGGCTCTTGGCGAACAACCCAGGCAACACGACCTCCGCCGTCGGCCCTTGCTGCAAGGCCATGATTTCATACCAGTAACTTGCTGCGCTCCAGTCGCTTTCCACGTAATAGGGACATTGCTGATACCCTCCGGGCTCCACCTTGATGGCCTGTTCGGCTGTCCAGTGTACCTTCGCACCGAAATCCCGCATAATGGCCATCGTCATGTCGATGTAGGGGCGACTGATGACCGTGTCGGTCAACACGAGGCGCAGTCCCTTTTTCAGTACTGGCGCAATCAACAGCAAGGCGGAAATATATTGGGAACTGACATTGCCCGGCAGCGACAGCTCGCCCCCTGCCAGCAATGGGTTTCCCACGATGCGAAGGGGCGGAAACCCTTCCTTCTCCATGTATTCGATGTCCGCCCCCAACTGCCGCAGCGCATCCACTAAAACGGCGATGGGGCGGTTTTTCATGCGTTCCGTGCCCGTAATGCATCGTGTGCCCTCCGTCACCGTCAACAGGGCCGTAGAAAAGCGCATGGCCGTGCCGGCAGCACCTATATCTACCACTTCGGGCTTTGTACCCAGCCACCGCAGCATGACCTTGGTGTCGTCACAGTCGCTTACATTGTCAGGCAACCTCTGATTGCCCGACAATGCGTTAATCACCAACGCCCGGTTGCTGATGCTCTTCGAGGCGGGCAGGACGACACGTCCGCAAATGCTCGCAGGAGCCTTGATCTGATACTGCATATCCAATATTTTTTGCAAAAGTAGATGATTTTTCCGAGATTTTTGTGCCTTGCCCCTAAAAAAACACTCCTTCCCACCCATTTTACCCTGTAGCGCCTATTCCCCCTTCCCTGATAGTGTTAAATTTGTGTTAAATCTACTACTTTGTATTACAAGGTAATTAAATATTGCATAGATTTGCAGCGAAAAATAGTACTAACGGTAGAGAAATCCGTCCGGGATAGATGATTCTGAGGTGTTTAACCGAAGTGCTCTGCCGGGCAGTCTGAAGATTATGAACGTAGAAAACACACAATCGCAAATGCGTAAGGGAATGCTTGAGTACTGCATCCTGCTGCTGATTCATCGGCAGCCTTCCTACGCAAACGACATCATCATCCAGCTGAAGGAAGCGGAGATGATAGTGGTGGAGGGCACCCTTTATCCGTTGCTCACCCGCCTGAAAAACGACAAGTTGCTGAAATACGAGTGGCGTGAGAGTACGCAGGGCCCGCCCCGGAAGTACTATGCCCTCACGCTCGATGGAGAGGAAGCCTTGCGCCAGTTGGATGCCAGTTGGAACCAACTCTCCCGCACCGTCGCCATCCTGAAGACTGGCCGTCCCGCATGGGAGGCCGAAATAAGATAAAAGAAAGAGAAAGAATCTGTAAAACACCCCATAATATGAAAAAGAACATATCCATCAACCTTTTTGGTACGCTTTACGCCATTGACGAAGACGCATACGCCCTTCTTGAGCACTATCTTGACAGCATGAAGAGCTATTTTTCCCGTCAGGAGGGCGGCGAGGAAATCGCAGACGACATTGAGCACCGTGTTGCAGAACTGCTTTGGGAACAGAAACAGAAAGGGGCTGAGGCCGTGAACATTGAGATGGTCAGAAACCTGATTGCAAAGATTGGCAACCCCGACGAAATAGCCGGTGAAGACGTACAGCCCGAAGCCTCCTCTGACAGGGAGAACCGTCAAACTTCTGAGTCCCACGACGATGAGAATGTACGCATTGACAACAATCCCTTTCATTGGCGTCCTTTTGGCGGCTACCGTGTTGGCTTTGATGGCAAGCGGGTGAAGCTCGGTTCCAACAACTTCAGCCGCTTCAAGGAAAACATCAAGGAACGCATCAAAAACCGCCATCTCTACCGCGACCCTGTCAACAAACTCTTAGGTGGCGTGCTTTCTGGCTTGGCCACTTACTTCGACACAGGCGACCCGCTTTGGTGGCGCATCGGCTTTTTTGCGCTTGCCATCCTCTTATGGAACTTCGACATCATGGCTTTCGGTCTGCCCCTCTTCTACCTCATTCTCTGGGCCATCGTGCCCGAAGCCCGCACCCCGGAGGATCGCCTTCGCATGATGGGACGCGAGGTGACGCTTGAAAACATCAACGAACAGATTATCACCGACTCCACCAATGCCTCCGGCACTCCCAACCCCGTGCCGCCATCGGGTGGCAGCAAACTGCTGAAAGTTCTCTTGGCCGTCTTCCTGATTATCTGCTTCCTGCCCATCGGCATCCTGCTGCTGATGCTCTTCCTGTTTATCATCATGGTCGTCAGCGTCTTCGGCCACTTCAATCAGATGATTGTACCTTTCGACATCTTCCCCGACGATTATGCAACGGTGCCCGAATTCATCCAGTCCAACTCTGCTGCCATCTGGTTTGCTATCCTCTTCGGTCTCCTTGCCTTGGGCATCCCCCTCTACGCCATCGGACGGGCGCTTTTTGCCTCAAACAGCAAACTTTCGCGCCGAACTAAGGTTTGCCTCCTCGTCATTTGGATTATTTCACTGATTATGATGTGCATGACGTTCTTCAACACCTTTGCCCGCTTCATGACCCACATGCAAAATCGCCCGAAGGTTTCCGTTCACTACGGCGTGACCATTGACAATGATACCATCGTCAATACCGACAGTCTCAACGATGCCGACACCACTTACTACATGGAGCCCTTCCCGGAGTATCCCGACAGCGTAAAATAAGTTTCTATTTCCCGTCTTTTTATTTGTTCGGGAAATACGGCTACTCTAATAACTTTTGCAGGGCGTCGCTGTTTTTCTCTTCGGAGTAGAAGGCAATGAAATCCTTGGGCGACATGCCGAAGTGCTCATGGAAGGCGGTGGTGAAGTAGGAGTGGCTGGAGAAGCCGACCTTGTAGGCCACTTCGCTGACGTTCACCTTGTTGTTGACCAAGAGGTAGGCAGCCTGCTTGAGGCGGAAGGTGCGGATGAAGATGTTGGGCGACACGCCGTAACGCTCCTTCATCTTTCGATTGAGGTGGACGCGGCTGATGCCGACCTCCTCGCTGAGTTGGCGGACGGAGAAATCGGAGTTGTCGAGGTGGTGGCGGATGCTCTCGTTAATCTTCGTGAAAAGACGCTCCTCGGCGTTTTCCATGGTGGGCTGTGGCAGTTGCTGTCCGAGCTCCGTGCGTCTCACCCTGTTGCGCAGGTTCTCGCGTACCCGGAGCACCTGACTGATGGCCGAACGCAACATCATCAGGTCAACAGGCTTCTCAAGGTAGTGATCCACCTGGATGTTGAGGCTGTGCAGGCGCAGGCTGTCGTCGCCTTCGCCGGTGAGCATGATGACGGGTATGTTGTCGGTCTCGGGGTTGCCCTTGATGTTCTGGCAAAGTTGCATTCCGTCGCCGTCGGGCATCCGATAGTCGGTGATGACCACGTCGGGTCGTCGGGTGAGCACCTGTTGCCAAGCCGTGTTGCCTGAGAAGGCGTGAAGCACGTTGTAGTCGCGTTCCAGCTGACTGCGGAGATACTGCACAGTCTCTGCGTCGTCATCGACGAGCAGGAGGGTGATGTGGCCGTTGTCGCTGGTGGCCTTGGCCGTGTTGAGATAGGGGAAGTGGAGGGTGAACTCCACGCCGTCGGGCTCTACGTTCTTAGCCTCGATGGTGCCGTGGTGCAGGCGGACGAGTTCATGGACGAGGTTGAGGCCAATGCCCGAACCGGCTGCGTCGTTGCCCGCACTGCCCTGGTAGAAGCGCTCCCAAAGGTGCTGCAGGTCTTGTGCGTCGAAATGCGAACCGCTGTTGTAGAAGCGAAGCTCGATGTTGCCCGCCACGATGCCGCTGCGGACGATGACTTTTCCGCCGGCAGGGGTGAATTTGAAGGCGTTACTGAGCAGGTTCGTGATGATTTTCTCGAAGTGGGTGGTGTCCATGAGCATGGGCAGTTCCTCTTCGCTGTGCTCCACGACGAATGAGATGTTCTTGACTGTGGCCACGCCCTTGAACTGCTCATAGACGGCATTGGCGTAAGGCACGTAGTCGTGTTCCTCCAGATGGAGGGTCATTTGCCCGGAGTCAATCTTTCGGATGTCCGTGATTTGCTTGACGATGCCGAGCAGGCGGTCGCAGTTGCGTTGCATGATGCCGTAGAGCGACTGGTGCTCGGGATTGGTGTCCTCGGCAATGAGCTGTTTGAGGGGCGACTCTATCATGGTGAGCGGAGAGCGCAGTTCGTGAGTGATGGAGGTGAAGAGTTGCAGCTTGGCCTCCTTCATGCGGGTGTTCTCGGCGCTTGCCCTCAGTTCCTCCTTCTGCTGCTTGCGCTGGCGGACTTGCAGGGCGAGGACGTAGGCCAGGATGCAAGCCAACGCCAGGTAAATGGCCCAAGCCCAGGTCGTTGCGTACCAGGCGGCATTGACCCGGATGCAGAGGGTGTTCTCGGCATATTCAGCGGGGGTGTCCTCCAAGTAGGCACGTACACGGAGGGTGTAGGTGCCGGCGGACAGCGAGGAATAGCTGGCCAGCGGGGTGGGGGTGTCCCTGTGCCATTGCTCCTCGTGGCCCTCAAGGATGTAGTCGTAGTGGATGCGTTGCGGGTCGCCGAGTTCGGTGGCGGCAAAGGAGATGGTGAACGAGCTATTTTCGTGGGTGAGTTCAATCTCGTGGGCAAAGAAAATGCTGGCATCGAGTTTCTCCGTGTGCAGCGGAGTGCTCAGGCTGGTGAAAAAGACGTTTCGCAGGTCGTAGCGCCGGTTGGCGATGAGTTCGGGACTGAAACAAAGGATGCCGTTGTCGCCGCCGAAGAGGATGTAGTCGTGGCCCGGCTGGACGTGTGAATTGCGGTGGAATTCACCGATTTGGTAACCATTGAATGAGGAGTAGTTCCTGACGGTGTGTGTCTTGCGGTCGATGGAGGCAATGTCTTTCTGTGTAGAAATCCAGATGTGCTTCGGCGTGGTGACGATGGAACGGACGGGCACGGTGGAGATGCCTTCGGCCTGGCCGATGAGTTGTTGTTCCCGCGTCTTTACATTATATATAATAAGGCCCTCGTCGATGGCGATGAGGATGTTGTCGCCGTCTTGCAGCAGGTCGTTGGCGTTGTTGATTCGCTTGCCGTTCAGTTTCAACTCGCCGTGTTTGCCGCTGCGGGCGTTGTAATAGACCAAGCCGCTGCTGGTGGCTACCCAGAGAGTCTGGTTAGAGTCCTGCAACAGGCAGGAAATCCAGGGGTTGTAGCTGAAGGGCAAATCCATGCGGCTGGCGCTCCGCTGGCTGACGTCGATGCGGAAGATGCCGTTTCCGTTGGTGCCGACAAACAGCTGGTCGTTCTTGGGGTTGTAGTGCATGGTCATGACGGCCTGTTGCTGCAAGGTGTCCAGACCGCGATGCGTCCACTGGCCGTTTTCCAGGTACTGCACACCGCCGCCGAAGCTGCCTGCCCAGACGGTGCCGTGCTTATCGACCTTGATGTCCTGGATGAGCAGGGAGTTGAGGCCGTCGCAGACGGGACGGGCCGTGGCCAGGCGCATACCGTTGGTGGTGAACACGCCACAACCATCGGTGGCTATCCAGTAGTTGCCCTCTTGGTCGGTGGCCATGGAGGTGATGCAGTTGGCATTCTTACCGTTGGCCGAGGGTGAAATGGCGTGATAATGGAAGCTGTCGCTCTGCGGTGGGATGACGACCAGACCTTTTTGCAGGAAGATGGTGATGATGTTGCCTTTGTCGTCTTCCTTCATGTCCATAACTTTTCCGTAGGAGATGTCGAAATCTGCCATGGGGCCAAAGAGAGGAACCAGCTGATACTCACCGCCCCTGTGCGTAAGCTCCCAGATGCCCCTGCCGTCGGTGCCGACGAGGATGCGCTTGTCGTGAGTCTTGATGATGGAACTGATGAACAAGTTTTCGGTCTGGGCGGACAGCTCGTCAATCAGGTTCTGTTGAGGGTCGTACATCAACAGACCGTGGGGAGTGCCGATGAGGAGGCCGTCGGACAGTTCGAGCAGGGCGGTGACACGGCTGTGACGGATGATGTTGCTGGCGGCGGGCGTGTAGTCGAATGGGTATTGCTCCACCTTTCCGTTCAGGTTGATGCAGATAAGCGGCTTGTTCTGGGTGGAAGCCCACAGGCGTCCGTTTCGGTCGATGAGGGGATGGGAAACGAAGTAGTCCTGGGCGGCATCGTTCAGCAGGTTGGAGAGCCGCCTATCCACCTTGATGTCTTTGGGGTTCGCCGTGTTGAGGACGAAGGTGCTGAAACCGTCGGTCGTCACCAGTTTGCGGTCTTTCTGCGGATAGTCGATGATGGCGTTGATGGCATATCCATAGACGCTGTCCTCGTCGGCTTGCAGTAAAATGCGCTCAAACTTCATGTTGCGGGCGTTGAGCAGATAGAGGCCCTGCGACGAGGCCACCCAGTAGTGGTTGTCTGCCGTCTCCTTCACGCCATAGGCTATCTGGAAGAGCGGTTTCCCGTCCTTGACGGCGGGCAGGTATTGGAAGCGTGTGCCGTCGAAAACACCGAGCGAGCTGCTGTAGCCCGAAATCCAGGCAAAGCCCCGCGAGTCGATGTCAATGCTGTGACAGTTGCTGGTCTTCAGTCCGTGCTGATTGGTATAGAGCCGTGCCACCTGTGCGCTGGCGTTCAGTGTGAGGAGCCCGCAGAGCAGGAATCCGAGCTTCTTGAAGGGTCTGGGTGTTTGAAAAAGGTTCATCGTTTTTGCGTTCTTACATTTTACGTTTTATGTTACACGAATCCTCGTGATTTTCGTTTTTGCAAAGTTACAAAAACCTTTTTATACCGTAAATGTTCTTTTTTTGCAAAAAAACGCTCTTTTGTATCATTGTTTTTCTTTTATGTTACATCGTCGATTGGACGTGAAAAATTGTTTCAAAAAAATAAACAATGATTTTCAGTGTTGAAAACTGCGCTTGCACCTATTATATATTATAGGTAATTTTGCGCCGAAAAATTCCACATTCGCAAGACGAAATTTTTCAACAACCAAATAAACAATCTTTTTTTTAATTAATTTATTTATGAAAAAACTTTTACTTGCTGCATCTTTGCTTATCACAAGCATGACTGCATCATTCGCTCAGATGCCAGACGCATCTCAGTGGACGAAGGGACAAGAGATTACCGACCAGGTTGGTTGGGGTAATCTTAGTTTTGAGAATCCAGAATTTGATTTTTGGAGACTCGAAAGCTCAAAAGGTAGTTTTACTAAGACCGGAAGTAACCTTTTCGAGGTTTACGACGGTGCCGATGTTGACCTCTATCAGTACATTCAGCTTCCCGCTGGTATGTATCGCTTAGAGTGCCAGGGTTACTATCGTTGTGGTACATCTTGGGATGATGACCCAAATTCTTTCGGCAATCCTGAAAGATGGGAAGACAACGCCCTGCTCTATGCCTCAAACGGCACTTACGACATTGACAGCGACGTGTTCACCAAGGGCCGCACCTTCAAGTGCCCGTTGATGCCGCGTCTGTTCGAGAACCAGCCGACACAGCTCTATGAAGACCAGGTGAAGGAAGGCTGGGACATGTCCGACGGAAACTATGGCGAAGGGAAGGGCTGGGGCCCGTGCTCTGTTCCCGGTTCACAGATTTGGTTTGAGCAGGGTCACTATCAGCCATACAACGACGGCGAGATTAAATATAATACTGTGACCTTCTTCCTCACTCAGGATGGTTGGGCACGTGTAGGTGTTACAAAGATTGACCCACGTTCTGCCGACTCTTTCATGGCTACCAACTTCAAGCTCTTCTATGAGGGCGAGGCTGGCGAGGCTGCTGAGCTGATGGCTCTCCAGGACGAGGCTGCCGACTATTACCGTAGCCTTGAGGACCTGATGTACAAGACACAGGGTCTTCTTTACACACTCATCAATGATGCCCTTATGACGGTTGATGATGAGATTGGTGACTTGGAAAGCCTTTCTACCAAGGAAGAGTGCAACAATGCCATCAATGTTCTGAAAGCTCTCTACGAGCAGGCTGTTGCTGCCAATGCTGCTTACGGTCAGCTTGAAGGCATCATCGAAGTGATGGAAATCCTCTACAACACGACTGACTATGCAGGTAAGGACGCTTTCGGCGCTGCCCTCCAGGCTGCACAGAACTGCCTCGATCCTGACTATGAAGTAACTGCCGATGACAACTTCGACAACTTCCAGGCTGCTTACGAAAACCTCTGCGCTGCACGTATCACTTACCTGATGACTCAGGAGCCAGTGAACGGTGCTTACAACTTCTCTTCTGCCATCAACACTGCATTCTTCTGCGACAACCAATATACTCCAATGTGGAACGAGGACGCTCAGGCTTACCAGTTCCCAACCATCGAGGGTGTTGAGGAAGGTCTTCAGCCAGAGAACACTTGGGCTACCATCCAGGAGCAGGGCTACGGCGAAGCTAAGGCTGATGCAGCCAAGGCTGAGTGGATTCCAATCTGCGAGACTGTCAAGATTTACGAGAAGGCTACTGAGAACCAGTGGGTCATCAAGTCAACCACATGGCACGGTGGTGCCCTCGGCGTAACCATGCAGCACAGCTACCCAGCTATTGGCGGTTGGACTGAAAAACCGACAGGCAATCCTGAAATCCTCTCTCAGACTATTACAGGTCTGCCAAACGGATACTACTCAATGTCTGCACTCATGTGTAACGCTGGTGCCGAGATTTCTGCGCTCCAGTATGTTTACATCGAGGCTGGTGACTTCAAGGAGACTGCTCCGCTCACGCAGAAGGGCAACCCATGGTGGGGTGGTAACAGAGAGGCATGGCGCAGCGGCGTTTGGGAGAAACTGAACACCAACATGGTTTACGTTGCTGACGGCAAGGTTACCATCGGTTCTTCTTCTGACGCATTCTATGCAGTAACAGGCTTCCAGCTTTACTACTATGGTGAGAACCCAGACTTCACCTCACTCGTAGCTCCATCTCTTGAGGCTGCTAAGGCTAATGCCGAATCACTCCTTTGGCCTGGTGACAAGGCTGCCGCTCTGGCTATCCTTGCAAACGTTCCTGAGACCATCGACGGTCAGGAGGCTTATCAGGCTGCACTTGCTACCATCGCTGAGTCTAACCAATATGTAGCTACTGCCAACAATGTCATCAACAACTGGAAGGGTCTTGAAAACTTCACTACTCTGCAAGACCAGTTCGAGGAAGGCACTGTAGAGAAGGATATCGCCACAATCGCTTTCTTGGAGGTTCTTAACCTTGGTGAGGGTGAAGACGACACTTACCTCGACGCTATCGCTGCCGATGAAGACTACGCTGCTTACGTAGAATACTTTGCTTTCCGTGCTGGCATGGGCGACCTCATCAACAACGAAGGCGTTGCTCCAGTCGTTGCCAACCAGAACGCATACCTCACGGAGAACTATGCCAACGCTGCCAAGCTGAACGAGTTCAAGCAGGCTCTTGCCATTCCTTACAACCGGGCTATCCTCTCAACCATCGATCTCAGCCAGGCTTCTGAAGACAATCCAGTGGACGTAACTGCACTCATCGTAAATCCTGACTTCAGCGAACTCTCAAGAGGTTGGAACGGTGAAATGACTGTTGACTCTCTCGGCACTGTTGAGCGTTGGAACTGCAACCTCGACATCAATCAGACTATCTACGCACTTCCAGCCGGATTCTATCAGGTACAGGTTCAGGCTCTCTACCGTGACGCTGCTGACGCTGCTGCAGCTTACAACAACTTCCAATATACTGCTGGCGGACTCATGGAATTCTGGGATAACGCAAACGCATTCCTCTATGCAAACGACGCTCAGACTCCTATCGTATCTATCGGTTCTGAATTCTTCGAAGACCAGTCTTATACTGCATACGTAGATAGATGGCAGGTTGCCGAGGAAGGCGACGAGCAGGGTAACGACGTTTGGGAGCCAGTATGGGTATATCAGGCTGACGCCGAAGAGTCTGCACAGAACAACTATCCATGGGATACCAAGGTTGACGACCTGGGCGAAATCTACTACTATCCTGCTTCTCTCCGTGGTGTTTCTCGTCGCTTCGAGAAGAGCCCAGAGGCTTACATCAACAAGGTTAATGTAGGGGTTACTGAGGACGGCGTGCTCACCATCGGTGTGAAGAAGGACATCCTCATCGGTAGCGACTGGGTTGCATTCGACAACTTCAAGCTCTTCTACCTCGGAACTACTATTCCTACTGGCATCGAGGCCGCTACTGCTGCCGAGGCTGCTCCTGCAGGCATCTACAACGCTGCCGGCGTACCGCAGAGCAAGCTCCAGAAAGGCCTCAACATCGTTGTAAAGGCTAACGGTGAGACTCAGAAGGTTTACGTGAAGTAACCAAATACCACATCCTTCATAGGATGAAAGACCAAGGCTGGTCTGCGACTTTCCCTCGCAGACCGGCCTTTTTTCATGCCCATCCCCACCCCTTTTCCTAAAAAAAATTATAACTGCCCAGAAAAGTGTCACTTACTATTAAAAGATTTGCCCAGTTCGTAGCGTCCTACTAAATTTGCCGTAGAAAAAACATAAAACCAAAACAACAATGAACTTCGACACAAAAAGTAAATCACTGACACGGGCGGAACTGCACTTGATGAATATCCTGTGGGACAAGGGGCAGGTGACCGTGAACGAGCTTCAGGCCGAGTTGCCTGAGCCGAAACCTGCCTACACCACCACGCTCACCGTGATGCAAGTGCTCACCCGCAAAGGCATTGTCAGCTCCGAACGGCAGGGCAAGACCAATGTATATCGTCCCCTGATGTCGCGTGACAACTACCTGAAAGGCTGGTTGGAGGAGACTCGCAATACGCTGTTCAAAGGATCGCTGAGTGCCTTCCTCACCTTCTTCGCGAAGCATGAGAAAATCAGCAAGACAGAAATGGAGAAAATATTGGAGGAGATGGCGCAATGACAACACTACTGTTTTTCTATGGAAAGTTTCTGCTGGCATCGTTTTTTCTGTTGGCTCTCTATTGGGGTGTGCTGCGTGGTCGTGCATCCTACAAGCAATCTCGTCTGTACCTGTTGTCACTGCCTGTCTTCAGCCTGCTGATGAGCGTCCCTCGCTTTGAAGTCTATCGCCCCCAGCCCACAGTAGTTGAGGTGGAAGCTGAAGCTGCCGAAATTTCTGTGACCTATGAAATTCCCTCCGTGCTGCCTGCCGTGAAGGCTGTGTCCTCTGCCTACATCGACGGACTGCACTATGAGCTTTATATCTGTATGGGCATTGCCTTTGTTTCCCTGGTGCTTCTGATGCTGTCGCTCTTCTATATAATAAAGATGTATAGGTTGCGCGGGCAGGTGAAGGCCGTACCCCTGAAGGAAGGCTGCCGGGTGGTGCGTCTGGCGGTAGTCGATACGCCTTTCTCGTTCATGGATACAATCTTCTTGCCGCAGGGCATGACGGCCCGCGCCGAGGACTACATCCTGCGCCATGAGCAGAGTCATGTGCGCCACCGACACTATATCGATGTGTGGCTCATTGAGCTGTTGACGCGCCTGCTGTGGTTCAATCCCGTGCT
The DNA here is from genome assembly GCA_905236065.1 of uncultured Bacteroidaceae bacterium. Lineage (GTDB taxonomy): Bacteria > Bacteroidota > Bacteroidia > Bacteroidales > Bacteroidaceae > Minthosoma. The sequence continues at coordinate 22,477 of CAJONZ010000034.1, forward strand.
GTGGATGAGCCGAAACGAATTGCGCAATGTGCATGAGTATGAGGCCGACCGCGACGTAACTCTCAGCGGTGTGGATTTGAAGGCTTACCAAAGCCTGCTGATGGAATATTCGATGGCAGATACCGTTCTCGTGGCCAACGGCTTCACCAATTCGTTTGTGCGCCGCCGCTTCATCGAGATGCGCCGTACTTCATGGGGTACGTTGGGAAGAGTAGGGCATGGGGCTTTCGCCGCTTTCTTCCTGGTTTTGTTGGCTTCGTTCACCATGAAGGTAGGAGAACCAGAAGTTGTGGTGAAGCAGAAACAGCCGAGCGCATCTCCAATCCTAATCCTCAAGCCCAGCTCTCCTACTCTCATTCATAACGGGGAGGAAGAGGAACTTGTGGGTATGAAGGAGAAAACTCCAGAAGAAGTGATTCCCATTGAAGATGCCGAGGTACTTCAGTCTGATAATGCCAGCGATGACAAGGACGAAAGCCGGATGGCCTCCCTCCCCATAGAGGTGGAAAATCTTTTTCCCCTTAACACCTCCAAGCGCATCACCTATAGTGGCTACTACATCAAGCGTACGGCCGAGGCTACCTACTTGGTCTGTGTGGCTACGCCCGAAAGTGACGATGAGGTGTATCATCTGGGCAGTCATGTCAACACCTGCATCGTGGATGTGGAGCATGGCGTTTACTACCGTGCCCGTGGAGCGGTGCCCGCTGATGCTTGGGAAAAGGACTTCCACGTAACGGGTATGAAAGGCAAGACCATTGCCTTGCGTATCGTCTTTCCGCCCATGCCCGATGACGTAGAGCACATCCGCATCTTCGGTGTAGGTGATTGGAATCTGCGCGGACAACAGTTTAGAATGAAAGACATTGAAGAGAAATGAGATTTATAATTGGAAAGTATGCAATAGACCATTCTATGAAACGAATACATTTATTCTGTGCGCTCTGTCTTCTCCTCGTCCTTTGTGCTTCATGCACTGTGGTGAAGAATTACTACATCCTCGATGGCAAGGAGATGAGCATGAAGAGCCTAAAAGCTATCAGTCAGTCCTCTTTTTCCATTATGGAAAAGGCTATGGGGAGGCGAACTTTGCTCGGAAATGAGGGTCAGGGTGATAGTTTGCTTACCTACGATGCCGAGCCCCCTCAGCATATTCGTGAGGCCCGGCTGGTGAAACCTGTCACCAATTACGACCCTACCGACTCGGAAACGTTTCCGGCCTACGAGGACGTGCAGACCGTGGCCGAGCCTGTGTCCGACCGCATGATAGACCGCGTGGCACTCTGGTGTACGAAGGATGCCACCTATCTGGCCTTCGTGACGGAACAGCACTGGGGCAGGCACTATTACCAGCTGAAGTCCGACACCTATATCCGCGATGTACGGACGGGCAAGAAGTATTTTGTGGTCAGTCATCCGCCTTTCCCACTGGATGTGAGCTACTTTATCTATGGCTTGCCGGGGCAGCACAATTGTATGCTCAGCATCTTTCCGCCTCTGCCTCCAAGCTGTACGTTGATAGACATCGTGGAAAGCGACGTCACCGATAAGGTAAAGAACGCGCCCGGCTGGGGCGGTGGCATCAAACTCTACGGCGTGGACGTGTCCAGGCTGCAGGCTAATCAATACATTAGCAAATATAAACCCATCAAAGTGGTTGAATAAGCAAGTAAAAGTTATGCGCAAACCGGTTACCCCCACGCGGGGCTGTGAAGTTCTGCGTGGATTTTTTCTCAAACTGAAAAAAGACAGAACATGAAGACATCCTGTAAAAACCTCATGGCAGGGGCTTTGTTTGCCCTGACCATCCTGGCTTCGGCACAGCGGAAAGGTGTGTTGCCGCCGCCCGTCATCAGTAAAGAACCCGCAACGGTGCGTATCGTCCTGAAGAACATCACCGAGACAGATTCCATCGGCGTCTCTATCGGTGTCTCCACCTTTGGCCGGTCGCTTTTAGACGGAGTGGGCCCAACGAAGTGGAGCGAAAAGAAACTCCCATTCACCCAGCCAGAGAAAAACACCCGCACCTACGAAATGCAAATGTCCGTCGGCATCACCAGTTCGGTTGAGTTCTATTGCATCAGCCAAGGCAACCTCCAGCAAACCTTGCGGCTCATCCTGGTGCCTGGAGCAACGGTTACCTGCACCTGTGATTTGAAGAAGAAGAAACTGCGTTTCCACGACACGGCAGGCTTTGCCCATCTGGACGAAAACCTGACGCTGTACAGAGAGCATTTCGACCCTCTGTACGTGTTGACTCCTCAGTGTCGCGACATTTACTCCGTTCATCCCGACAGCTTTGCGAACATTCCGCCCACGCTCTTCGCCGACAGCCTGCTGCGGAGGTATCATGAGGTGTTGGCAGGAATGGATAGCGACAAGCGGCTCTGCACGGAGTTCAAGTCGATTTGGAAGTGCGAGGCGGCCAATCGCATGGTGATGAGCGCCAGCAATTACTATTATCGATGGAGGCAAAAGAACGAACAGCTTTTCAGCGAACAAGACCACTTGGACATTTATAGGCGGTTCGCCGAGTTGCAGCCCTTGGCCGACAACTCGGTGTTTTATACAGGAGAGGCAACCGACCTTGAAAGTTTTTACTCTTATTATGCCGATTTTGTCCACCAGAATGATGCGTTCCAGACGACAGAAGCCGTTGAACGCCATTACCAAGCTTGCAGTTGGGCAAGCCGCATCAAGCGAGCACTGCTCTACCCTCGCCAGTTGGAAACCGTGAAGGAACTGCTGCCTGAGTATTACGAGACGATTGTCAGGATGAATCGGCAGGAAGAGGCACGCCTCGATTCCCTGCGGACGCAGCCTGACAAAGGTGCTATCTGTCTGTTGGATCGCTCCTTAGAGGGAGACAGTATCATGCCCACCCTCTTGCAGCGGTATCGTGGAAGACCCACGGTAGTGCTTGGTGAGGATTATCCCCAGTTGCATGACTACTGCACATACGACTGGTTGCTCAAAGTGTGCAAGAACAAAGCCCAGCTGGTGTATCTCTGCGGCGGTCCCAATGCCAGCGAGAGCCGATTCCGCCTGCACACTCACCAATGGGAAGGTGACCATTACTTCCTGATGGGTTATCAGTACGATGCCCTGTGCCAACGGTTTCATGCCGAGGATGACGACGAGTTTCTCCTGCTCTTCGATGCCGACGGTCGTCTGCTGTATCGTCACACCGAGGGCTCCGACGTGGACACCATACAAAAGTTTCTGAATGGAGAATAACACATTTTGAGAAGGTTAAGAATATTTAACGTCCCAGAGAAGGATGATTCTGCACTCCTCCTCGTATATATAAATATAGGTGTAAGAAAAAAAGAAACATGAACAAGCAAACCATCATCACCATTCTGTTGACTCTCGTTGCCCTTCCGTTGGCAGCACAAGAAAAGACTGATACCGTGAAGAAAGAAAAGGAACGCAAGTTGACGCTTTATGCCAAGGTGGCCGACCACTTGACGCACGTAGGCATCGACAGCCTGCGAGCAACGTTGCTCCATGCTGCCGACAGCAGCTTTGCTGACACGGTGCACATCGAGTCGTACAAGGAGTGGAAAACGGATCGAAAGGTTACCTACGTGGAGGCCAATGTGCATGAGCCGGGTAAATATCTGCTCAGGCTGGAGGCTGATGGATATACGGCGCGGTGGGTTTCGGTTGACCTGCCGAAACTCTACAAGCGTGAGCTATATCGTGAGTTGAAGCCCATCTACCTGAAGAAGGTGCCGAAGCGGAACGACATCGTGCTGGACGAGGTGGTGGTAAAGGCCACGAAACTGAAATTCTACATGGACGGCGACACGTTGGTCTATGATGCCGATGCCTTCTCCCTGGCCGAGGGCTCCATGCTCGATGCCCTCATCAAGAAATTGCCAGGCGTGGAACTGAAGAGTGGGGGAGAAATCACGGTGAACGGCCAGAAGGTAGATGCCCTTTTGCTGAATGGCAAGGATTTCTTCGACAGCGACCGCGAACTACTTCTTGAGAATATGCCTGTCTATATGGTGAAGAGTGTGCAGAGCTATGAGCGTGTCCCCGAAAGTGCACGTGGAACCAACCGCGAGAAATCGGCGCAGAAGGAGCTGGTGATGAACGTAAGACTGAAGAAGGACTACAACAGCGCTTGGCTGGCCAATGCCGAGGCGGGCGGCGGCACGACGTTCTTCAGGAACCAAAACGATCGGTTGGACGGTAAGTACCTGGGCCGCCTCTTCGCTTTGCGGTTTACGGACAGGTCTCGTCTCAATCTCTATGCCATGGTGAACAACCTGAACGACAAGCGTACGCCAGGAGAGAAGGGAGAATGGAGCCCGCTGACACAGTCGCAGGGGTTGACTACCACCTACCGAGTGGGCGGCGGCTACTTCTACGACAAGGAAGACCAACTGCGCTACGAAGGCAGCGCCAATGCCACATACTACGACAAGGAAGACCAGCAGCACGGCAGCAGCGAAACTTTCCTTCAGGGTGGAAACACCTTCGGCAAGTCGTTCTACAACAAGCGCAGTTACGATGTGGAACTGAATACGGAACATCGCCTGCGCCTCCGTTTCAAGAAGCCATTCAAGGAGGCCCTCAAGTCGCTCTCGATGGAGCTGCATCCGCGCCTCTACTACCTGAGGTGGAACAACCACACGGAGTCGGCCAGCAGTACGCTCCGTGCCGACGTGGCCTCAGACCTGGGCAAGGCGTGGATGGACAGCATCATGGCTCCAAGTGCGGGCCGTCTGCTCCGCCAATATGCCATCAACCGCACGATGTCGCAGACCAAGGGCATAGGCCATTGGGTGGAGGCCAATGCAGGCGGCTGGCTGACTTTCAGCCCTGCCCACAACGACTACATCGACTATTGGGTTCCCATTTCCTACCGATATACCGACCGTGTCGAGGACAACTACGAACACTACCGCCTGGACTATCCCGGCAGCACAACGATGGCTGCGGACTTGCAGAGCCGCTACAATCCCCTGTTTGAACGCACCCACCGGCTCAACGTCAATCCCACGGTCACCTTCAACCTGGATAAGGAACAAAATCACTCCATCGATGTGGGGTATGCCTACATCTACGACCATAACCATAGCACCAACAGCCTCTATCTGCTGAACAAACTGGACGAGTGGAAGGACATGGAGGCCCATCCGCTCGGCACTCTGCCCTCCACGGACGAAATGCTGCTGGCGATGGATGCTGACAACAGTTCCCGTACAAAACGCACCACTCATACGCACCGCCCTGAAATTGCTTATCGCTACAATGTCTATAATGACACCACGCGCTCCTACACTTATTTGAGCGTTGACCTCTCTATGCCCATGAAGCATGAGGAGATGGACTATTGGCAGGGTGCTCAGGTTGATACGTTAATGAGTCGCAACACGCTGTTCCTCACACCGGGCATCAATTTCTCGCACGACGTGTTCAGCCGCAGCCGACGCATTTGGGTTTCTTACAGCATGGACATCAGCGCACCCTCCATGACCAGCCTGCTCAACATCCACAACACCAGCAACCCGCTTTACATCACGCAGGGCAATCCCAACCTGAAGAATACGCGCAGCCACAACTTCAGAGCCTCCTACCGCGACAAGTACGGGCGCACACTCTTCAATGTGGGGACCAACGCCAGCATAACGGAGAATGCCGTGGCTTCGGGCTACATCTATAACAGGGAGACGGGTGTGCGCACCGTCACCCCCGACAATGTGAACGGCAACTGGAACTGGAACGGCAGCACGGGCGTGGATTTTCCCTTCGACAAAAACGAGCATTGGCGGCTGAAGGAGAATGTGTCCTACGGCTACAATCACAGCGTTGACCTCAGCGGCACGAACCAGACCGAGGTGGCTACGCGCTCCGTGGTTGGCAACCACAGCTTGAACAACGAGCTGGGCCTTACGTTCCGTCCGTCCGACAAAATGGAGTTCGGCACGAAGGGCAACCTACACTACCAGCATAGCACGAGCGACCGCGAAGATTTCACCACGCTCAATGTATTCGACTTCGACTATGGTCTCACGGCCCAAATCGAACTGCCGTGGAAGATGCAGCTCTCTACCGACCTCACCATGTATAGCCGCCGTGGCTATAGCGATGCGACGATGAATACCAACGAACTGGTTTGGAATGCACGTCTCACGAAGCGCCTCTTGCGTGGCAACCTGCTCCTCCAGCTCGATGGGTTCGACCTTCTGGGCAACCTCTCCAACGTGCGCCGCAGCATCAATGCCCAGGGCAAGACAGAGACGTTCTACAACGTCATTCCCTCCTACTGCTTGCTCCACGTTGTCTGGCGGTTGAATGTGCAACCGAAGAAGAAGGCGTGATTTTGTTAATTACTAACAATCCGCTTTCTATTACTAAGAATAAGCGTTAAAAGTTTCTTTCTGAGCGCTTTTTCCTCTACTAATATTTTCGTTTTCTAAAAGTTTAGTACTACTTTTGCGTCGTAAACGAAAATATTAGTTTTTATATGAGCCGGAAAAAGAATACCTGTCTCGCCGACAATCCCAATCTCACCCTCACACGGGCAGAGATGGAAATCATGAATTACCTTTGGGCCATGCCGTCGGGCGGTGCCACCGTCCGCGACGTGCTGGCTTGCTACCCTGAGCCACAGCCTGCCTACACCACGACGGCCACTTTCCTGAAAATCCTCACGCAGAAGGGCTTTGTCCGGGCAGAGAAGCGCGAGAGCGACGGAAAAACCTTTTTCTTCCGTCCGCTCATCAGCCGCGACGAATACCGCCGCCGTGTACTTAGTGACGTGAAAAACAGCTTTTTCGGAGGCTCCGTCAGCTCCCTTGTCAGTTTTTTCGTAAAGGAGGAGTCGTTGAGCAAATCCGAGCTTCAAGAACTTTTGGATATGATAAATGCCTGATTGCCCTATGCTGACCTACGCCCTGAAATCAGCCGTGTTCCTCTCGGCCTTCTACATTCCCTACATGCTGCTGTTGCGCAAGGAGTCCTTCTATCGCTTCAACCGCCTGATGTTGCTGACCATCTTGCTCTTGTCGCTTCTGTTGCCCCTCTGTGACGTACACGTGCTGGCATGGCGCTCCGCCGAAGAAGTAGGCCCGCTGAACGTACTGATGGCTCCGGGCACTCTCTACGCTCCGGGTACGTCGAACATGCCGGATGCTCCAGGCGTTTCGACCACTCCCACCCCCGTTGCGCCTTTCGACTGGTTGGGGCTTCTTCCCCTCCTCTATTGGATAGGTCTGGCCGTCGTGTTGCTGATAAAACTCATCCAGTTGTTACGTCTTCATCGCCAGATACATCAGGGCGTACTTTGGACTGATTGTCAGGACGGCGTCACCATCTATTGCCATGCTGGCAACGTGCCTTCCTTCAGTTGGATGCACTCCGTCGTCATCAGCGAGGCGGACTATCGCGACCATGCTGCGGAGATTCTGCAGCATGAACTGGGACACATTCGCCATCACCACTCGCTTGACATCCTCTTGGTCAACCTTGTGGAGATTGTGCAGTGGCTCAACCCCTTAGTCTGGCTCCTGGCCGCTTCCCTGCGCGATATTCACGAATACGAGGCCGATGCCTGTGTGCTTCAGAGTGGTCTCAACATCCGCCAATACCAAACCTTACTCATCAAGAAAGCCGTTGGCTCCAGTTCCTACGCCTTTGCCAACAGCTTTAATCACAGTTTACTTAAAAAACGTTTCACTATGATGTTACAAAAGAAATCCAATCCGTGGATGCGCAGCAAAGCGCTGTACGTCATCCCCGTGGCCGTCCTCGCACTCAGTGCGTTCGCCACGCCCAGTCCGACAACTCCGTCCGTTGCTCCCGAAGGCAACATGGTCGAAAATCGTGGCAAAGCTACGACATTTTCCGCTGAAATGCAAACGCCCGTGAAGAAAAAATCCGCTTCCGCCCCGCAGAAAACCACCACTGCCCACCCCGCAGTCAAGGCTGGAACCCTCATCACGGGCACCGTCACCGATGAGAAAGGCGTTCCCGTGGCTCAGGCGAAGGTCGTGGAGCGGAACAAAGCAAAACAGGTCGTCGCAACGGTCGTGACCGACATTGACGGCAAATTCTCCTTCAAGGCTCACGGCACGGGACACATAATGTCCGTTTCTGCCCAGGGGTACAAACGTGACGTGGCCTACAACCTGAACAAGACTACCTACACCGTGCGGATGGGCCATTTCGACCAGCCTGTCGCTGCCACTCCCGCAAAGACCGCCGCCACGGCCACTTCCGCGCCCGCTCCCCAGGACCGCTTTTCCGCTCCCGCCTCCGAGAGTGACGAGGTTTTCGAGATTGTAGAACACCTTCCCTTGTTCCCCGGTGGTACGGAGGCCCTGATGAAGTACATGATGCAGAACTTGAAATACCCGCAGGCGGCCATCGACATGGCTTTTAAAGGCCGTCTGATTGTCCAGTTCGTGGTGCGCAAAGACGGTTCGCTGGGCGACTTCAAAATCTTGCGCGGCTCGGAGGAAATCATTGCCGCTGCCGTGAAACGGGCGGAGCAGGAATCGGGCCATGCCCTCACCGAGGCCGAGAAGAAGCCCTTGGCCGATGCCGCAAAATCGCTCGACGATGAGGCCCTCCGTGTCATCCGTGCCATGCCCCGCTGGCAACCTGCCCTGCAACGTGGTAAACGGGTCAACAGTAGGTTTACACTGCCTGTCACCTTCCGTCTGAAGTAGGGAGACGTTCAACCTCTTACCCGTTGACTCTTAACCTTTTTGGTGCTACTGGCACCCTCCCCTAAAACACATGTGGATTTACAGATTGGTTACAACAAGGATATCCAATCGCCGGCAACGTTGTGAAACGAAGGCGGCGATTTTTTGTTTCTGTTTTGACGCAGAACTCTTCTCGTGAATAGAGTACTGCGTCGTCTTCAATAGAGTACTGCGTTATCTCCGATAGAGTACTGCGTGATTTTTGGATGGGAAAAGTAGGAGAATGGAAGCTGAATAGAGGGGTGGTGTAGGCACTGAGCCGTAAATCGGAAAGCACCTAACGGCGGAGGCCGTGGTGGTGGGTAACAAAGAAAAAAGCACCTGCAAACGGTTGTTTGCAAGTGCTTTCTTGTAGCGGGGGAGGGGCTCGAACCCTCGACCTCCGGATTATGAATCCGACGCTCTAACCAGCTGAGCTACCCCGCCATCGC
>CAJONZ010000035.1 GCA_905236065.1 uncultured Bacteroidaceae bacterium
CCTCAGCTACTACCGCAAGCATGCCTATGCAGGATTCGTGCGCGGACTGAACGGAGGCGAGCCCACAGCCATCGAAAAGACTGAGGCAGCCAACAATTTCGACGCCCCGAAGGCCATCTACAACCTGAGCGGTGTGCGTCTGCAAGCCACTTCGTTAGAAGCACTTCCAGCCGGCATCTATATCGTTAATGGCAAGAAGGTGGTTAAATAATCCATCCCCATTCCTACAATAAAGCAAGTGCACAGAAGAGTTCTCCAATGTGCACTTTCTTTTTAATAAACCTTTTCAACACAGAGGTACTGAGTTACAGAGGTTAAGACAAAAATCCACAAAAATCTGACAAAACAAATACCATGTTAAAAAAGAACAGAGGAAGAAGCCCGCAAGCCTCTTCCTCTTCTTGTATGCACACTTATGTCCACAAGACACTTCGCCACTCCGACACTTTCTCAGGTCAGTTCCTGCTTCAGTTTCTTATACTCGCCACGCCGGGTGCGCTCTATGTATTTGTCCTCAACAAAGCGCGAGAGTGACTTCTGGGCAGAGTTGCTCGTCTCGTAACCAAAAGTCTTGGCAAACACCTCTGTGGTGAACTCCTCAGGCAGCTTTCTGTAACACTCTTCGTAGCGTGAGGTGCGCCGGCGCTCTATGGCTGGGTCGTTCACCTGGTCCTCGAAGTACTTGCTGGCATAGCCCCCGAAATAGAAATGCTGGCAGGCATACTGAATGTCGAGTACGAGTGAGCAAAGCCTGCGGTCAATGTCGTCAATCTCGTAGGTTCCTGTCTTTTCGCGTTCGTCCCAGTGGCGCATGTCAATAAAGGGGGCCGCAATGTTGATGCCGTAATAGGGAATACGCTTGATGAGCATTTCGTCGGCACGGTCATGGTTGAATCCTGCCATCTCCATACGATGGTCACACCATTTCCAAACATGCTCCACCAATGGCCACAAAGGCAGTTCACCCTGTCGCTGATCCAGCCGGTAAGCCCATTGGCGCAGCGTGTCATCAGCCGTGCAGTCTTCCTGCGTGACCTTTCTCAGGGGAATCATCTTGAAGTCAGAGGGAGGTGCAGGAATCACAGCCAGACGCGTGGCCAGCCCCGAACCGAAATTGCCTTCGGTTACCTTCTTGCGAAGAGCCAGCAGGGTGCCGGTATAAATGTAGTTCCAAAAAACATTGAACGAACCGTTCACGGCATCCAGATTGGCATAGCTCTGCGAATCCTCCTCGTTGTGAAACTGCTTCAGTTCCAGCACGTCGCGGTTTATCCATCCACCCTGCTTCGAGAGACTGATGGTGTTGTCGAGTTCCGCATCGAAGGTTATCAGATGCAGATGCCACGGTTCGCCATTCATTTCCTCCTTGGCATTGAGCATGTGGCGGATGAAGTCGGAATTACTCGTGCGGGGACCATTGATGCGCACCACGACTTCCGGCCGGCTCAGTCCTGCCTCTTTCTGCTCCTTGGTGCTGGTGGCGCGGCTCTTCACGTCTTTCTTATAGCGGTTTTCCGCCTCTATTCCCAATTTGTCGGCCTCCTTTATAGGCGAGCAGAGCAGGTTATAGAGCCGTTTGGCAAATCGCTTGCCGGCGCCCGGGTCGCCAATCACCAGCACCGCATAGTTCAGCCGGCACAGCTCCGTCGGGTCATCATAGAAATGATACCACGTGCGTGTCATCAGGGTGCCCAGAAAGGCTGCGGCAGAGAACAGTACGGCAGGCCACATCTCACGGCGTACACCGTGGCAGACTTCCCTCAGGCAGGGGAAGCTGTCCATCAGCGCCTCTATTTCGTCGGCCCAGCGGTTGATGGGGAGTACCGATGTGGGCGACACTATCTCCAGTTCAGGGGTGAGCGCGATGCCCAGCGAGAGCAAGGCCTCCTTGAGTTTGGCCGAGACACCAGCCGAGGAAGGATGCTCACAGATGTAGCGCATGTGGCGCTCCACATCCTCGCCACGCTCACTGACAATCTCCTTCACAAAGCCCAGCTGGCTCATCAGAGCCGTCAGCGACGGCGCATCATTATCCACGATGGAAGCCAGCATACGGCCCATCTTCATCATCATTGCATGACGGTCGCCGGGAAGCGGACTGCCCATCAGTTCCACGAGTTTCCGGGCAATGTTGATAAGTGGCACTCCGTGATATTCAGTCAGTAGTTTATGTGCTTCCTGCTCCTGTCCACAAGACACTTCGGCACTTGCCGGCGACTTCGTAGCCGATGCCACGCCATCAGGTTTCCGCACCGGGCGACTGGCCTCGTAGTCCTGCCACTTTTGCTGTGTGGGGCCGCTGCCTCCCTTGCGGTACATCTCACCATAACGGGCCTCATAGTCGGGGTTCTGATAGTTCATCAGCCCGTCCCAGTCAACGTAGACAATATCCTCAGCCTTGGGCGTGAAATGCGTGTGGTCGGCATTCTTGCACGAGGCATCGGCATACTTCAGCACGCCCAGCTGCTCTGCCATCTCATAAGCATTATCCTGAAGGTTGCCCCACTCCAAACGGGCCTTGAACACCACCTTGACACCTTCACCGCCAGGCGTTATGAATATCCACACGATGCCCATAGCGGCAAAGTCGAAAGTAGCCTTCCATTGTGCGGCCACCTCTGCTGCATTCGGCAGATGGTCCAGGTCGAGTGTCACCATTCCTGTCAGATGAGCCTGTTCTTGCAGACGCCAGATTCCCCTTTTTCCCCATCTGTTCAGGCCTTCAGTAAACACGGCCTGTGGAATCACGGCCGGGAGCGACTGCTTAAGCGAGGCCACAAAGAGTGTGACCCGTTTGCCGTCGTCGGCAGGAATGCGCTTATGCTTTCTGCGCAAATCCTTTTTCTGTTCGCGCGACAACCATTTCTGATAGTCCGCGCTACTGATAATCTCCTGCACCAGGGCTTTCATCAGCTGCTCCTGTTCTGCGGCAGCCTTCAGTCGGGCTTTCCACGTGCGGTAACTGTCTACGAGCGTGGAGTTCTTCTTGCAGATTTGCTGCAGTTCCTCCGCATCCTTCTGCAACACCATCGCATCAAGCGAGTTCTGAAACGAAATCTTATTGTCCATTTACCTTATCCTTTTTTATTGATTTGATAACCTTGATAAAAACATCCGAGGCTGGCAGACGGCGCACCAGCAGCTGTGCCTGTCGCAGCAGCTCACTCTGCCAGTTTTGACTTGCAGCCAAGTCAATCTCGCCCGTATAAATCAGCTTTTGCTGACTTTGGTTCATCCAGCATTGCAGCCCTCCTTCGTTCACCACCCGCTGGCGTTCGGGAAGTTTCCGCTTGGCATTAGGCTTCAGGTCCTTTGTCAGCCGGTCGAACTGCTCAGAGAGTTGCTCGTATGCATCGGGTGCATTCAGCAGACATTGCAGATTCAGCACCTGCTTCGGCTCCTTGCCAGTAGTTTCGTAACGCTGGCCGCCGCCCTGGCATTTACGCACATTCTGGTGTGCCGGCTCACCTTCGTTGTAAGCCCTAAACTTAATTTCATCTCCGTTAGGAGCAATCTCAACAACTCCTCTACGCTTGACGGGAGTGTTTTTTTCTTTTTCCTTCATATTCTCTTTTTTTTGAAGGTTAATAAAGAAATAACCGGTTATTGGTGCTTTCAGGCTACACCAGGCCTTTGGATTTCATCATCCCTGGCATACAACAAAAATGCACATGGGAAGAACTAATCTCCACGTGCAAAGTAAATATAAAAACACCTCACCCACAACTTATTAGTAAGCCGTAGTAAAGAAAGAAAAAGTATTAGTAAAATAAAGTTTGTTTTTTCTATTCGTTAGTAGAAACCATGGAAAAATAGATGTCCTTGATGATTGCCCACAAAACGGAACAATGCTCATGGAACGGGTTATTTTTTATCTTAAAATATTGCCCTTCGGGGACAATCTTCGAGAAGTTGGTCATCGTCGAAGAAGTTATTCTGAGTTTAGTTGGGCATATGTCGGGAGTAATCTTGTCAGCATAGGTATGAAATTCATTGTGCTTAGTGAGCAACCCCAGACGGTCGCGCAACACCATATAGACCGCCATCCAATGCTGCTTCTTGGAAAACAGTTTCCCATTCCCATCGGCAGCCATGGATTCCAGCAGAGAACCCATAGCCTGCTTTAAAACTTCCTGTCGTTTCTCTTGCTTTAGGTCTTGGAACCATCGCTTAACACTCTCTTCCACCGAAAGCGCAGGCAGATTGTTTAGGGTTACAACCTCCGGAGCCTCGAAACGGCTACCATATCGTTCTTCCTTCTTATTGTCAAGAGCGCCAAGCAACTTCTGGTCACCTGCACGGACTGCCGCATTCTGCATTATAGCCATACGACGCCACCACTCCGTCTCGCCCAGCTCACGGCTGTCGAGACTTTGTAGCAGAGCTCGCAGCGGCCAGCCCAAACCGTCTATATTTACTGCCTTGACAATAAAGTCGGTCATGCTATGGTAAAATATACCCTTTGTAATTATCTTTTACGAGCTTTTCCAACTGCTTCATGGCTTCAGAATAATCAACATCGTCTTCCGTTCTCATCATTTGACACCATGAAAAACTGAGTTTCGTTGTGGGCAGAACTTGTGAAATTGCATTAAGCGCTTCAGAAATGTTTTCAGCGCATTCTCTGATGCTATCAGATTCTGATGGATTGATCAGACATCTGAAGCATATCTCTTCCCAAGGGCTATCACCATATTTGTCTTCTCTGATAGCCACTTTAACTAAATAGCTGTCAGTCGTTTGGTGCGGCTCGAGGATAAGACGAATGGGGAAATTCTCATTTCCACCCCAAGAACTGAAAATGTCCTTTGCCTGCATACCGACGTAACCTAACCCGGTGTAGAGTCCGTATAAGAGAGATGTAGATTTTTTATCCCATACACACAGGCTCGGGTCGTACCCACGAGCCGTAGGGATCAAACTTATTAACTGTGATAGCCCCACAGGTTTGTTGTCAGCTCCTGCTAATCCAAGAACCCGCACATCCTTAACCTCAACACCCGACCACACGGCTCCTTCAGGTTTCAGCCGCATACGGATTGCCATATATGCTCGATAGTCCAACGGATTGTTATGATATTTCATCTGCTCCTCAAGCCCCTGTTTCAGCCCGTAGCAAACCACTGGGTGACTGTGGTATTTCATGGGTTCATAATATTGTGCCTTTCCTGTACTTTGGTCGACTGCTATAGGCTTTGGTTCTTCCACCACTATCAGGGTTGCAACCTGAATTCCCACACGCCCACCGGCAGATATTATCTGGTAGGGAGGGTCGAGTCTTAATAACTGAGTCTGTATCATATCTTTATTTTGTTAGTTCTTTATACATTTTAAATAGTTCGGCAACGCACTGGCTTTCGGTCATGGTCTTCACGGGGAAGCCGTAGGCCTCCATCACGGCGCGGTCGTTCTGCTGATGGGCACGGCGCAGCTCCATGGGCATAGTCAGTTCGTCGTAGAGGTCGGCCAGCGAGGAGTCGGGATATTTGGCACGAGCATCCAGAATCTGCTGTGCTGTCTGCTCTATCTTTGCCCGCTGCTCTTCCGTTGGCGTGGGCCACGGGAAGTTGTTGTAGACCACATCCTTCGAATAGCGGTAGTCACTCTTTAATCTTCCGCAGACGGCTCTCATCCATGCCATGTGAACATTCGATTCGAGAATGCCGAAATGGTAGAGTGTGGCTTCTGGAATAAGCAGTACAAGGTTGCTGGCAAGAACATCAGGAGACATAAACCCCATAGGAATATAACGGCGCTTTTCTGATGAGACGGATGGAACAATAATATAGTTTCCTTTAGGCATATTCTCTACATGGAAACGAGTAGGACGGTCAGCCAATTTGCGAGTGCCTGCACTTGTACTTGCCAACCGCGTATCCCTTACAGCTTCTATCCGCTTCATGCAATGAGGCATTTGGCGAAGTTCTGCAGGAGAGCAATTTCCAAGCCAAAGACAATAGCGTGGCTGCTGATGAATAAATTCCACTGAGCCATACCATGGCTTGAAATACTGCTCAGATTTAGGTTCTATTTGAATGAATTCTAACATCTCATCCCTTGTGAACAAATAATTACCTCCGTCAATAGGTTTGTTGCCAATTCCAATTTCAGGCACATCAGCAAGCGGATGTTGGCGACTTCCTATGAATACATCAGGCGCATCCATTAGATAGCCGTTGATATGAGAGACTTTCGTCATCTTATCTTTATCAAATAGCAGGTGTTCTTCAGTCATAAAATCGTCTTCGCTGAAACCAACAATTATGCAATGCACATGTGCTTTAAGCGATGCCTCGCTGTCCCATCGAAATGTACGATAGGCGAAATCAATTCGCAAGCCGTCTTCCATGAGGGGCTGCCAAAGATTGGCCACTTGTTCGCCCTGGCTGATGCTATTAGTTGACACAAGAGCCGCATGTATTGTGGTACCTTTTATCATTTCCCATGCTTTCTTGTACCAGCAGCAAACGTAGTCCATGTTACCCACGTTCTTATATTTTTCTCCAAAGATGTGGATTACGTCTTGCTTTTGCTGGGCATCCATCAACCGAGCACCTACAAACGGCGGATTACCCATGATATAGTCTAACTGCTCTTTGGGCACCACGTCGTTCCAGTCAATGCGCAGGGCATTGGCTTCGTGTATGTTGGCATAGTTGCGCAGGGGCAGGAACTCCAGGTCTTTGTGGATGATTTTCTCGGTTTCGTGCATCATCTGCGCCTCCGAAATCCACAGGGCGGTCTTGGCCACCACCACGGCGAAGTCGTTGATTTCGATGCCGTAGAACTGCCGTATGTTCACCTTTATGGGGTTGGCTATGAAGTCGCCGAGCATGGTCTGCCCGTAGGTCTCTTCCATGATGGCACGGTTCTCCAGACGGCGCAGCGAGAGGTAGGTCTCGGTGAGGAAATTGCCGGAACCGCAAGCAGGGTCTAAGAAAGTGAGCGATGCCAACCGTTCCTGATAGGCTTCGAGTCGTTTCTTGCGCTGGCGGGGTACTTTCTCTTCCTCCAGTATGGTGTCCAGCTCGGTGCGCAGTTCGTCGAGGAAC
>CAJONZ010000036.1 GCA_905236065.1 uncultured Bacteroidaceae bacterium
AAGGATGACATCGAATATGCCATCGCTTCCTATGTAGATGACATGAGCCGGGAACTGTATGAAGTCATATCCGATGGCAGAGCCGATTTCCTCAGAGACCATAAGCGGTTTAAGGAGGACATAACTCTGGCAGTAGAGAAATTAGAAAATATGCTATAACAATAGATGAATTAGGATGAAGAAGATTCTGTTCCTTCATGGTTTCTATGCCAGTGGTCAGTGCGTACCAGCCGTTGCATTGAGAGAGTGTTTCGAGGGTGAAGCAGATGTTATCACACCTGACTTGCCAATGCACCCGAAAGAGGCTGTCAGTTTTATCCGTGGACTGATTGACAGTGAGAAGCCTGACCTCTTGATTGGCAATAGTTGTGGTTCCTTCTATGCTCAAATGGTGGCTTCTGTTGTGGGTGTTCCGGCTTTGCTTGGTAATCCTTACTTCCAGATGGCGGAGTTCCTGAAACAGCGTATAGGTGAGCATCAATACAAGTCACCTCGAAAGAGCGGCAATCAGAACTTTGTCATTGATGAAACCTTGATTGAAGAGTTTACAGAAATGGAGGCTATTCAATTCAACAACTGCAATCTCAATTTCAAAGACCGAATTTGGGGGTTGTTTGGCGAAAAGGACACGTTGGCACACTTTGAACCAACCTTCTTGAAGCATTACAATAAGTCGTTCCATTTTCCAGGCGAGCACACTCCAACAGCAGATGAAGTCCGTAACTGGTATGTGCCTCTGGCTAAAGAACTGCTATCCGCACTGCAGATGTGCAAGTAAAAAGAACCGCTACGACGGACGGCCTATAATATAATATGTAATAATGTGGAGAAGCAAAGGGCAGGAACTGAGGCCGAGGATGTCGCGAGGGTTCCCGCTCTTTGTTTTGCACTTTTTCTGCAAAAGACGACGGTTCAAGCATGGTGTTATGGCAGGTCTGTCCTCGTTCTAGAATGCCACTTTCAGAAGGCCCTTTTTTTATGAATTATTTTGACAAAACGCGAGTGAAAGATTCGTCACTCCGTTTTTCATAAAAAACAATAAATAGTGTCTATTTACCTACCAAATGCTTGGATTTCCGTTGCTTATTTTATACTTTTGCATCAAACATAAATATATTTATCCAATGACTGGAGATATTAACAGATGGCCAACATCCTTGATGTGGACAGTAAAGATTTGTTGAACTCCACGAAATACAGACATTATGATAAAGCAGATAATTGATAGAAATATGGAAGTGAAGCCAAACTCAAAGAAGTTGGAGGCTTTGAAAGAATATTTTGCAGGATGTTTTACTGCGAAGGGTGCCTTTGACATAGAAAGGTTCAGGGACATGATGAAGGACGAAGTGGATATAAGTAATGAAGGATATTCACTTGACTTCTTAGGCAAAGACTATGCAAATTTGATTGCTTCTATTGATACCACAACGGTCATCGAGCCTGACATTGAGCACAACGAGAAGCCGGAGAATAAAGACAGCGAGAATATCTATATCAGTGGTGACAATTTGGATGCGCTGAAACATCTGCTGAAGTCGTATGCAGGCAAAGTGAAGTGCATCTATATCGACCCGCCTTACAATACGGGTTCTGACGGGTTCGTCTATAATGACAAGTTCCGTTTTACGCCAGAGGAACTGGAGAAGAAACTGAGTATTGATGAGGATGAGGCAAAACGCATCCTCGACCTCACTTCACGTGGCAGCAGCACGCACTCGGCTTGGCTCATGTTCATGTCGCCCCGTCTGCAGTTGGCGCGTGAACTGCTGTCGAAGGATGGTGTCATCTTTATCTCTATTGACGACAACGAGCAGGCGAACTTGAAGTTACTTTGCGACTATGTGTTTGGTGAAGAATGTTTCATTTCATCTTTCATCTGGAAGAAAAGGCAACAACCAGACAGCAGGACCAAGAATGGGGCCTCAATAGACCACGATTATCTCCTTTGCTATGGAAGAAAAGAAAATGATGGGATAAGGGGGAAATTGTCAGATATGTCCAAGTATTCAAATCCAGACAACGACCCACGAGGAGACTGGATGAGTGACAATATGGTTGGTCTTGCTACTGAATCTCAACGTCCAAATTTACATTACGAACTTGAGAATCCTGCTACTGGGATTGTTTATGCCTGTCCTCCTACTGGATGGAGATATGACAGGAAACACATGAAAGAGTTGATATCCAACAATGAGGTGTTATGGCCATCAGATCCCAACGGGCGACCAAGAAGAAAGAAATTTGCAAAAGATTTACAGAGTGAATACACTGGTTTTAGTAGTGTTTTTGATACAGTGTACAGTTCCCAAGGAACTCGCGAGTTAACAGAGCTATTTGACGGAAATGACTATTTTGACTTCCCCAAACCTGTTGATTACATACAACAGATTGTCAAGCAGGGTGTAGCTCCTACAACAGGAAGCGAAGTCATTGTTATGGACTTTTTCTCTGGTTCTGCAACAACAGCTCATGCGGTAATGAAAGCAAATATTGATGCAGAAAAGCAAATTAAGTATATTCTTGTTCAATGGAAAGAGAAATATGCTGAACAATCGGATGCCTACAAAGCAGGCTATCGCACCATCGACGAGATTGGCCAAGAGCGCATACGCCGAGCTGCTGCGAAGATTCGTGAGGAGAATCCTTTGTTTGCTGGTGACTTAGGCTTCAAGCACTACACGTTGCGAGACGTGTCGGACAACGTGCTCGACAAGTTAAAGAAATTCGACCCAAAGCAATCAGGCTTTGCCAACAACATGTTAGAAGAGTTCGGACGGGAAACCGTGCTTGAGACATGGAAGGTGCGCGATGGCTATGGCATGAATGCCAAAATGGAGGAAGTACAGTTGGCAGACTATACCGCCTACCAATGTGGCGACCATCTCTATCTGACCGACGAGGGCATGAGCGACGAAGCCATCACAACGTTGGTAGAAAAGTATGGTGACCAGTCGGCTTGGGGACCTCATTACGTGGTGCTCTTCGGCTATAGTTTCAACTTCGGAGCTACAGACGCACTGAAGAAGAACCTGCCGCTGCTGAATGAGGGCGAGAAACAAATAAAAATAAACATTGACATCAGATATTAAAGCGCATGGACATCATACTTGAAGCAGGATTGTCACATCAGCAAATACCCGTTGACAGGCTGGGTAGTGTTTTTGAAAAGACACGCTTAACTACTCCTTTGAAGCCATACGAGAACCCGCTTATTGATCATCAAGACATATCTACCGAATGGGCTCTCCGTCGTATAGAAAACACGGAGGAACTGAAGCCCTATAATCGCAAGGTGATGACGGCAGAGAATGGTGTGCTGAATCTCGACATCAAGATGGAAACGGGTACGGGCAAGACATACGTCTATACGCATTCCATCTATGAACTTCACAAAAGATATGGGTTCAACAAATTCGTTGTTGTTGTCCATTCCTTGCCTGTCAAGTCTGGGGCTGTTCAGTTTATAGGTGATCCATACGTGCAAAGACATTTTCGCGACACATTAGGCTATGGTGCTGAAATAGAATTGTGCGAAGTGGCTGCCCTGAAGAAAAAGAAAAAAGGGCATAACTATTTTCCGTCGTCTGTACGTGACTTTGTAAATGGCTCATGCCAGAACAAGAACCGTATCTATGTGATTGTGGTTAACCAGCAACTGCTACAAAAAGGAAAACTGCTGGACAAGAAGGACTACGACATCGCCGTACAAGGTTTTGTACGGCCCTTCGATGCGATTAAGGCTACGCGCCCTATTGTGATCATAGACGAACCTCACCGCTTTGAGCGGAGTAATACGACCTACAAGCGTATTTTGAGCGAAATGGCTCCCCAGTGTATCATCCGCTTTGGTGCCACATTCCCCGAAGTCCCCGTACCGGTGCTAAAGCCCAATAAGCAAGGAAAAATGGTCAGGCAGAAAGAGATGCAAAAGGACTATTTGAATCTGCTGTATAACCTGACTGCATGTGATGCGTTCAACCAGAACTTGATTAAGGGTGTGGCCAAAGAACACTTCAATCCCGCAACATCAGAAAACGAGAAGGTTAAGGTAGTCAGCATAGATGGAAAAGAAAGTGTTACCTTTCATTTTACGAAGAAAGATCATAGCCAACGCTTCGTCTTGCACAAAGATGAATCGCTTGGCATTATGAGCGAGCACCTTTCAGGGCTTACCATCACGGGAATTAGCAACTCAGAAATAGAGTTGTCAAATGGACAGACAAAACATGTGGGTGATGAGTTTACGGCAGACACCTATTCAACATCCTATCAGGAAAACATGATTAGGATGGCTATACAACGTCATTTTGAAACAGAGCGCCAGTTGTTTCATCGTGAGAGCAAAATCAAGACACTGGCACTATTCTTTATTGACAACATTGTTTCGTTCAGAGGTGACGAGCATGGCAATGGTGCATGGCTTCGCGATGTTTTCGACAAGTGGCTGGAACATTATTTAAAAGAAGAAATAAATAATAATGATAATTCGGAGGAATATATAGACTATCTGAAAGCCAGTCTACAGAATATTGCAGGATGCCGAGCAGGCTATTTCGCAAAAGACAACAATGACAGTGATGAAGCTATTGCAGAGGAAGTAGATGACATATTAAGAAACAAGAAAAAACTCCTCTCGTTCAAAGACGAAAAAGGGAATTGGAATGTACGCCGTTTCCTCTTCTCGAAATGGACATTGAAAGAAGGCTGGGACAACCCCAATGTGTTCACTATAGCCAAGTTGCGCTCAAGTGGCAGTGAAATAAGCAAATTGCAGGAAGTTGGGCGTGGCCTTCGCCTGCCTGTTGACGAATATGGAAACAGAACGAGTAGCACGGACTTTATGCTGAACTATATCGTGGACTTCACTGAAAAGGACTTCGCAGACAAACTTGTTCGTGAAATAAATGGTGACAAACACCAAACGACCCCAGAACATCTGTTCTTCACCATCGAAGAACTACAGCGGGTAGCCAACCTTCGCGGCATGGCCAACTATATGGTGCTGATGATGGAACTATACAACAAAGGCTTTGCCGATATGACCAATCAGGGCTTGATGATACACGATGACAGAATCATGGAGTTCAAAAACGAATATCCTGAATTTAAGACTGACAGCCTGGACCTGAACCGCATCGTTGACCGCAATGCAAAGAACAATCGTCTGATGGTTAAGATTCGCAAGCCCAACTATCTGAAAATCGAATCGCTGTGGAAGGAAATCAACAAGAAATATCTGATGTTCTATCAAAAGGGTATAGACAATGATATTGAGAAAGCATTGCCTGCCATATTGGAAGAGGGGGTGTTCTCAAGAATGTCTGCATCATCGGAACGTTCAGAAATTCAAGTTGACCAAAATGGAGCCACCGTCGTTAGTGAGGCTAATGTAACCTATATGATATATGGCAGAGACCTGCCTTATAACGAATTTTTGAAAAGAGCAAGCAAGAGCACAGCGATTTCTATTGAAGTGATACATAAGTCTATTTGCGAATACGCGAAAAGACATGAAGGTTTCAACGATAACCTTATCAACGATTTGACATTGTCTCAATTCATTGCAAGATTCCGCGACTGGAAAATCAAGCACCTTGGGGGATGCATCTCATACAAACAGGCAAATTACACGACCAAGACCACAGCACTGACAAATGCCGACGGAAGTGTAAGAGACGAGGTCGTTATGGGGCGAATTGGCAAAAAGACAGACAACTCCCAAACTCCTCCGGAATATCTGTATGAACCAATTGCTTTTGACTCTCCGCTTGAAAGGACAAACATATTGGAGCAAATAGATGTAGCAGAACTTATAGTATATGGCAAGATTCCCAATAACAGTATTCGCATTCCAACAATAACGGACGAAACCTATTCTCCAGACTTCATGTATGTTGTCAAAAAGAAAGATGGCACTATGCAGATGAATGTTGTCATTGAAACGAAAGATGTCAGCCAGGAAACTGACTTACGCCCCAAGGAGAGTGCAAAGATTGACTGCGCAAAGATATTCTTTGAGCAGGTGTCAAAGGATAACCCATCCTTGCCAATTAGTTTTGAGCGACAAATCAACAGACAGAGGATGAACGAGATAATTGACAGACTTGTCAGTAAAAGTTAGATTCACTCCTGGTTAACCATCGCGAAGATCGGAAATGGGAGCCTGTAGGCATGACGGGCGCTACATCCCCCTCAGCGGTGAGAATTTTGTTTGAAATATAATCGCGATTGTTTGGTAGTGTTTAAGGAAATCAGTAATTTTGCAACGAATTATGGAAGACTTTATTCATCTACACGTACATACCTATTATTCTATTCTTGACGGACAGTCGAAGATAAAGGACCTGGTGAACAAGGCCATCGGCGACGGCATGCGAGGCATGGCCATCACCGACCACGGCGACATGTTCGGCATCAAGGAGTTTCACGACATCGTAAACGGCGTGAACAAAGGCCGGAAGAAAGAAGGACTGGAGCCTTTCATCCCGATCTTTGGCTGCGAGATGTATGTGGCCAAGAACGGCCCCAAGGAGCAGAAGAACGGACGCGAAGACCAGAGCGGCTATCACCTCATTGTGCTGGCCAAGAACTACAATGGCTATAAGAACCTGATCAAACTGGTGTCGAACTCGTGGGTGGACGGCTACTACATGCGCCCACGTACCGACCGCGCCGACCTGGAACGCTATCACGAGGACCTGATTGTCTGTTCGGCTTGCATCGCAGGCGAGGTGCCACGCAAGATTCTGAATGGCGACATCAAGGGCGCCCGCGAAGCCATCGAATGGTATCACAACCTGTTTGGCGACGACTACTATCTGGAGTTGCAGCGACACGAGGTGAAAGACCCGACCATCCGGGCCAACCGCGAGACCTTCCCCTTGCAGCAGCAAGCCAACAAGGTGCTCATTGAACTGGCTCATGAGTACGGCATCAAGCTCATCTGCTCGAACGACGTGCATTTCGTTGAACAGGAGAATGCCGAGGCACATGACCATCTGCTCTGTCTATCCACGGGCAAGGACTTGGACGACCCCTCACGCATGCTCTACTCCAAACAGGAGTGGTTCAAGACGAAGGCCGAGATGAACGACATCTTTGCCGACGTGCCTGAGGCACTGTCGAACACGCTGGAGATCCTGGAAAAATGCGAGATATATTCCATCGACCATGACCCTATCATGCCCTTCTTCCCCATACCTGAGTCGTTCGGTACGGAAGAGGCATGGCGCGAAAGAATATCGAAGGAACAGCTCTACGAGGAGTTTACGCGTGACGAGAATGGCAACAACCCCTTGTCGAAGGAAGAGGGCGAGAAGAAAATAAAGAAGCTGGGCGGCTACGACAAACTGTATCGCATCAAGTTTGAGGCTGACTATCTGGCCGAACTGGCCTACAAAGGGGCCAAGCTACGCTATTCGCCCAACGAGGAGCTGCTGCTGAACAAGGTGGACGTGAAGACGGACGACGAGAATGCTTCGTACACCATCCTGCACTCCTCGCTGCCCAAGGAGGTCGACGACCGCATCCGCTTCGAGCTGCACATCATGAAGACGATGGGCTTCCCGGGCTATTTCCTCATTGTGCAGGACTTCATCAACTCGGCTCGCGACGAGCTCGACGTGTGGGTGGGGCCTGGCCGTGGCTCGGCTGCCGGTAGTGTGGTGGCCTACTGTCTGGGCATCACCAAAATAGACCCGCTGAAGTACGACTTGCTGTTCGAGCGTTTCTTGAACCCCGACCGTATCTCTCTGCCTGATATTGATACCGACTTCGACGACGACGGGCGCGGCAAAGTGCTGAAGTGGGTGATGGACAAGTACGGACATGAGAACTGCGCACACATCATCACTTACGCTTCGATGGCCACAAAGAACTCCATCAAAGACGTGGCACGCGTGGAGAAACTGCCGCTGGCTACGTCGAATGCGCTCTGCAAGGCCATACCCGACCGTCTGCCCGACGGCATGAAGATGAACCTGACGAATGCCATCAAGTGTACACCTGAGTTGCGCGATGCCGAAGCATCGACCGACCGTGTGCTGGCCAACACCATCAAGTATGCCAAGATGCTGGAGGGAACGGTGCGCGGCACGGGCATCCATGCCTGCGGATTCATCATCTGCCGTGACCCAATCAGCGACTGGGTGCCTGTTTCGACAGCCGACGACCCTGACTTCAAGGACACGAAGACCAACTGCACGCAGTACGACGGCCACGTGATCGAGTCGACAGGACTCATCAAGATGGACTTCCTCGGA
>CAJONZ010000037.1 GCA_905236065.1 uncultured Bacteroidaceae bacterium
ATGCCGCGCTTCATGAACTCTGCCAACTGGTCTTCGTCTGTTACCTCCTCAGGGACGATGGCAGCCTCGGCACCGCAGGCGATGGCGCAATACTGAGCCAGGAAGCCGGCATCACGTCCCATCACCTCGACAAAGAAAATGCGTTCGTGCGAGTTGGCCGTGTCGCGGATGCGGTCAACACACTCCATGATGGTGTTCATCGTCGTGTCGTAGCCAATAGTGGAGTCGGTGCCGTAGAGGTCGTTGTCAATGGTGCCGGGCAGGCCGATGACGGGGAAGTCGAACTCTAAGCCGAAGTTCCAGGCACCGGTAAGCGAGCCGTTGCCGCCGATGACTACCAGTGCGTCAATCTCTTCCTTCTGGCAGGTCTCGTATGCCTTCTGCATACCTTCCAGTGTCATGAACTCCATGCTGCGGGCCGTCTTCAGGATGGTGCCGCCACGGGTGATGATGCCACTGACGTCCTCGGTGGTGAAAGGTTTCACTTCGCCCTTGATGAGTCCGTCGTAGCCTCGGTAGATGCCTTTGATGTTGAAACCGTTGTAGATGCCTGCGCGTGTCACGGCGCGGATGGCAGCGTTCATACCGGGAGAATCGCCGCCGGAGGTAAGAATACCAATTGTCTTAATTTTGCTCATAAGTTCGTTTGTGTAATGCTAAACGGTAAGTCGTAAGTTATTTAGTTTGCGTGACGATTAGAAGTTCATGCCCACGTTCAGTTGCAGGCATCCGTTGTGGGAGGTGTCAAAGGCATCGTGGCAGATGTTTGCCAGTCCGAACTCATAGCCTATTTCCACGTAGAACAGGTCGTAGTTGAATCCGCAACCGAAGCGCAGGCCACCGTCGAAGCGGCGGAAGGAGTATTCGTCGTCGGAGAAAGAGCCGTATGCCTTCCGCTCTCCGAAGTCCCTGATTTTTCCGCCGACGCCCAGGGCGAAATAGCCGCCGAGGAAGGGTTGAAGGCTCATGTGGTAGTTGAAATCGTATTTGTATTTGAAGCAGAAGGGTAACTCTATGTAGTCGAGGTTGTATTTGAACTTCGACCTGCTGTTGCCGTTCTCGCTATAGACATAGCCAATGCCACCCTTTTGAATGTAGGAGAGTCCGGCCTCAAAATAAACGGGGGCGTTCCGGGTGATTTGTACACCCACGAGGCCACCAATGTTCAGTCCAGCCTTCAGGCTACCACCGTCCAGCATCTTGTCGTCGCTGTTCACGTGTGAAAAGGCCGCACCTATCCGTATGCCGTAATAGACGGGCACATCGCCATGAAAAGACCTGAATTGGCGACCTGTCCAAACCTCTTGGGCACCCGCTGACAGCGTGGTCAGCAAACTCGTTATGGCTACTAATAAAAATTTCTTCATATCATTGGTGTTTTTTTGGAATGAAGCATTCTCAGGCGCAAATGTACATGATTTTTTCCGAACACAAGCCAACCTGATATGGAATTTTTATTTTTCTTTCGTGGAAAAAGTGGATTTTCTACCCCAACACCTCCACAACGGCATCTGCCGGGGCCTTCTGGTTCTTGTCCCAGATGAGTTCGCCGCATTTTCCCTCTACCGTGAGGTGGCCGCTGCTGGGGTTTTTGATGCTGACGACGTCCCCCTTGATATTGCCCCTGACAGTGGAATATTCAAACAGCAGGTTGGCATCCGCTCCAAACGTACAATCCTCAAGCACAAGGCCATCCACATAGCAGAGTAGCTGTTCACCTGTCAAGTGGCAGCGTACCAGTCGGATGTTTTTTCCATACCAGGCCAGGTATTCGCCGTTGACCTCGCTGTCGTAGATGGTCACGTTCTCTGACTCCCAAAAAGCATCCTTCGAATTGATGACAGCGTCGTGAATCTCGACGTTCCGGGCATACTGGAAGCCGTAGTTGCCTTCCTGATGGTAATGGTCGATGCGGATGTTCTCGCTGTGCATGAACACATAGTCGCACTGCTCAATCCGCACGTTCTTCAGCTCGATGTTCTTGCAGTCCCACAGGAATTGCTCCCCGTTGGGAAAGTCTGTGTTTTCTACATAGATGCCATCCATCCTGCGGAACAGTTTCGGGGCCTCACAGGTGCAGTTGGTCATTCGGCAGTTGCGGCTGTACCAAAGGCTTGAACGGGCACTCTCGGCGAAGTGGCAGTTGTTGATTTTGAAGCCATCCGTCTCCCAGAACACATATTTCCCCTCAAACCGGCAATGCTCGGCCTCGATGTTGCTTGACTCCTTGATGGCCGACTCGCCCACATGGATGGTCACGTCCTCAAGTCGCAAATTGTGAGAGGCATACAGCGGACGTTCGCCGCCAAACTCTTGGTTCTTTATCTGTGTCATATTTTGTACTTTTATGGTTTCCTTTCTTGATTCAGCCCCCTCCTAACCTCCCCCCTATAGGGGAGGGATTGGGTGGGCTTTATGGGTTTTATGGGGGTTATGGGTCTAATGGGTTTTATGGGTTGTATGGGCGGTAGCAAATTCTTCATTCTTCATTCTTCATTCCCTCACTCTACCTTGCTCCAATTTTTCCGGGTCAACTTAATGATGAACGAGAATCCTCGCCAGCACAGCTCGATGGCCATGGCTATCCAGACACCTTTCAATCCCAGGGTCGGTGCCAGCAGGGTAGCCAGCGACAGACGGACAATCCAGATGCTTCCTAAGTTCATCAGGCTTGGAACCAGGGTCTTGCCCGCTCCGACAAACACACTGTAGGCAATGATGGCCGCTGCAAAGCCTGGTTCAGCCCATGCCTCGATGCGCAAAACCTCGGTGCCCAAGGCAATGACATCCTCTTTCGGCGTGATGATTGCCATCATTTCGGGGGCGAAAATCCACATGACCACACCCATGAACGCCATGATGCCGACTCCCAGGCCCATGGCAATCCAGGCAAAGCTCCTCATCAGGTCCTCCCGCTTGGCCCCTTTGCTCTGTCCCACCAACGTGGTGGAAGCTTCGGCCACGCCATATCCCGGCATGTAGCACAGGCTTTCCACCTCAATGCCAAACATGTTGGCGGCTACGGCAACGTTTCCCAAAGGGGCGATGATGCCCGTGATGGCAATTTGCGCACCGCACATCACGCCACGCTCCAGACCGATGGGGCTGCCAATTTTGAAGGCTTTCAGCAGGGTGGTTTTGGTAGGCTTGAACTTCCGTCCCTTGTCTAATGAGAACCGAAGCATCTTATCCTTGACAACCAAGGCGTACAACATACAGACGGTCGTAATCAGGTAAGCTAGGAAGGTGCCGTAGGCCGCTCCCAGAATGCCCATGCCGAATGGGAAAATGAAGAGGTAGTTAAATACCACGTTGAGCAGGCACATCATGGTGTTCAGCATACTGGGCAGTTTGATGTTGCCGCTGCATCGCAGGCTGCCGGCGGCCAGCATGTCCATTGCCAGGACGGGCAACGCGCAGCAGACAATCGTCAGGTATTCGGTTGCGCCTGCCCGGATTTCCTCCTTGGCATCCAGCCAAACGGGTAGGTAGGGGGAGACCATGATGCCGACGAACGTCAGGAAAAAGGCAAATCCCCCCACGCATATCATGCCCTGCCGAATCACGCTGCGGGCACCTGGCAGGTCGTTGGCTCCCACGTGGTGGGCCACCTGTACCGAAAAGCCGGAAGCTGCCGCCGAGCAGAAGCCGCCAAACAGCCAGATGGTGGTGGAGACCACCCCCACCGATGCCGCCTCGCTGGTGCTCAGATGCCCCAGCATCGACGCATCAATCATCTGCATGATGACCGATGAAAGTTGCGCAATGATGGCCGGAATGCTCAATAGAACAATGAGCCGCAGTTTTTGTCTGAGGCTCATTGTCTGTGTGCCATTGCGCACCATCTCAAGGAGTTCGTCTTTTGTTTGTGCCATGTCGTTTGCGCTCTGCACCGAGCGTACTGCTTGGAGGTCTCCGTGACCGGATAGTTCCTGGAAACCGTAGTGCTTTCCGGCTTCCTTTATTTGTTAGTTGCTTCCAAGGGCCTCGGCCACAGCCTTCTCGATGTCCTCGCCACGCAGGCTACGGGCAACGATTTTGCCATCGGGGGCAAACAGGATAATCTCGGGGATGCCCTCGATGCCGTAAGCATCAGAGCCTGCCCGCTGGGCATTTATCATCTGCGGGTACTCAATGCCAAGCTCCTCAACGGCCTTGAGGGTTGCATCCGGTTCGTCCCAAGTAGCCACACCAAGCACTTCAAACTTCTCGCCCTTATACTTATTATATACATTAATAATATTAGGAATCTCCATGCGGCAGGGGCCACACCAGCTTGCCCAGAAGTCAACGAGCACATACTTGCCTTTGCCCACATAGTCGCTCAGTTTGACGGTCACGCCATCATACTCTGCTTCAAAATCCTTGAACATGGCACCCTTGTCTGTAGCTAAGGCCGTCTCCCATGCCTGACGGGCCTCGATAATGATGGAGTCGTTCTTCAGGAAGTCCTTGCTATCCACATATTTCAGCAGCTCTTCCTTCGGCATCATTTGTGACAAAAGCGAACGAACAACATAGACACCAGCCTCGTTTTCGTTTTCATCTACAAACTGTTTAGCCATTTCCACCACTTTCTCCGCGCCCTGTGGATCGTCCTGCGGAATCTCCTGAATCTTCTCATACAACGGAGCAAGTGCTTTCTCTACCTCTTCGTCAGTCATTTTCACTGCGGGAGTGGAACTCTGCTTACAGCCGCACAACGCCATCAGCGCTACAGCCATCATTAAAAACAATTTCTTCATAAATTTCAAATTCTTAAAACAATAAATAATCTGATTTTCGCCACAAAAGTACAACTTTTTGCCTTCTTCTCCAAAAACAGAATCGCAACAATCGTTAAAACGACCCGTTTTTAGCCTTTTCCCATCAGAATTTCACCCGTTCCCTTCCTCTTTCTCTTCTTCCCTCTCTTCACCTTAAAAATCCCTTTTTCCCTAAAAAAACTGTGTGTTCGACAACTTTTCTTGATTTAAATCATTAAATTCAATGTTTTTTGAATGTTTTCGCGCACATTTCTTGCAGATAACTGAAAAACCCCTACCTTTGCATCGTGTTTTTCATAGTATTAGATTTAAGGTTAACAAAAGGTTGGGATACGGCGGTATCCCTTTTTTTATGTCTTTTTGTAAACAACCCGGAAAACACCGCCTTTCAACATGGTTTCTCCTCTTCACTCTTCCTGTCGTCACGCAGAACTCTTCTCGTGAATAGAGTACTGCGTCATCTCGAATAGAGTACTGCGTCATCTCCGATAGAGTTCAGCGTTGCAAGTGCTTGAAAAATAGGGGAAAATAAGCAGTGATAAACTAAAAGGCCATTAAAACAGATGATTATCCGCATGATACCCCAGGACGCTGAAGGCGTCTCCGCTCCGTAACCGTAGGTCGTTCCGACCTGCGGATGGGATGCAAGAAGGAACGCACCCTGGAGGGGTGCCCCATCAATGGCGCTGGGCGACCCATTCAGGGTCGATGTCGCTCTATCGCCTGATAGCCGGGGGTGCTCGCTGCGCTCGTACCCTCGGTTATTGAGCGGAGACCGCGTTGCGGTCTTGCAGGTGGTATCTTAGCGGATAATCCTATTAAAATATTGCGCCTTGTTTTTGCTTTCTCAAAGAAAATCACTAAATTTGCGTTCAAATCATATAAGATACTGTGCCGATAGGATTCCTGTCAGCATGACATACTTCCCTTTAACTTCCAAAAAAGTTGAGCTTGTGAAACTTAAATTTTAATACCAAGTAAATACGCAACAGAACGATGATTAATATAAGAAAGCTTGAAGCAGAATTATGGGAATCGGCTGACTTGCTGCGCCAAGGCAGTAAGCTAACCAGCAGCCAGTATTGTATGCCGGTGTTGGCATTGCTGTTCCTGCGCTATGCCTATAGCCGTTACAAGATGGTAGAAGCAGAGATACTGCAGAGTCGCCCAACACGTGGCGGCAGGGTGATGCCTGTGGAACCCAGCGATTTCGCGGCCAAGAGTGCGCTCTACCTGCCTCGTGAAGCACAATTCGACTATCTGGTCAATCTGCCCGATAACATTGTGTCGGTTGGATTGAAGAGCAAGGACGGACACGACATCAACTCTTTGGGCGAAGCCGTCAACAATGCCATGCAGTTGGTGGAAGACCAAAGCGAACAACTCACAGGCGTACTTCCCAAGACCTATACCAGTTTTGCCGATGATTTGCTTCGTGAACTCTTGCGTATCTTCAACAACAAGACCATCGACGAAGTGGGCGGTGATGTCATTGGACGCATCTACGAATACTTCCTTTCCAAGTTTGCCAAGGCCGTAGCCAGTGATGATGGCGTGTTCTTTACGCCAAAGTCGTTGGTGAAAATGCTGGTGAATGTGTTGGAACCCCAGCAAGGTGTCATGCTCGACCCTGCCTGTGGCAGTGGCGGTATGTTTGTGCAGACGGGTGATTTCGTGAATGCAGCTGGTATGAACGCCAACACCAATATGACCTTCTTCGGACAGGAGAAGGTGGAATATAACGCCCAGCTCTGTCTGATGAATATGGCTGTCCATGGCCTGAATGGAAAGATTATCTCTGGCGACGAGGCCAACTCGTTCTATCACGATGCCCATAACCTTGCAGGCAAGTGCGACTATGTGATGGCCAATCCGCCCTTTAATGTGGATAAGGTGAAAGCCGAATCCGCTTCTGCCGCAGGGCGTTTGCCCTTTGGCTTGCCAGGCGTGAATGCCAAGACCAAGGAGATAGGCAATGCCAACTATCTGTGGATAAGCTATTTCTATGCCTATCTGAACGAACACGGACGTGCTGGTTTCGTCATGGCCAGTTCGGCAACGGACAGCGCCAACAAAGACCGCGACATTCGTGAGAAGTTGGTACGCACAGGCGATGTGGATGTCATGGTGAGTGTAGGCAATAACTTCTTCTACACGCTCTCGCTTCCTTGCTCCTTGTGGTTCTTCGACCGCAACAAGAATGCAGACATCCGTGACAAGGTGCTCTTCATCGATGCCCGCAACTATTATACCGTTGTCGATCGCACCCTGAACGAATGGACGGAGTGGCAACTTCGCAACCTGCAAGCCATTGTACATCTGTATCGTGGAGAGAAAGAGAAATACCTGCAACTAATTGCTGAGTATGACAAGGCTCTTCAAGGTAAGACTATTGCCAGTATCGAAGAGACTCTCCAAAAACAGAAAGCAGAGGCCAAACAGCTTATTGCCGATGCGCCACGCAAGGATAAAAAGCGTATCGAGGCGGAGCAGAACGCCCTGATTGCCGATATAGAGGACACACTCGAAACAGCTCGCCAACGCGAATGGCTCGTTTCTAAGTTTGGTGAAGAGGGCCAGTATCAAGACATTTTGGGCCTTTGCAAGATAGCCACCATTCAGGAGATAGAGGAAAAGAACTACTCACTGACTCCAGGTGCCTACGTAGGCGTGGCAGAACAAGCGGATGACGGTGTCGATTTCCATGAGCGCATGAACGAGATTCATGCCGAGTTGGCACAACTGAACCAAGAAGCCAATGTGCTGATGGATGAAATACAAAAAGCGTGGGAGGAGCTGAAATGAGTAAGAAATCAATCCGCTTTTTCAACGACCGCGAAGTAAGAGCCGTTTGGGACGAGGAACACAGCAAGTGGTGGTTCTCGGCTACAGACATCGTGCGTGCCATCAACGATGAAGAGGATTATGTAAAGGCTGGTAACTATTGGCGATGGCTTAAAAAGAAGCTATCTACAGATGGCGTTCAACTCGTGAGTGTCACTCACGACTTCAAATTTGAGGCTCCAGATGGCAAGCAGCGCTTTGCAGACGCTTTGGACAGCGATTGTGTTCAGATTTTGGCGGAAAATTATCCAAATAATCGTGCCCGTTCGTTTCTCCACTGGTTTACCTACAGCGACAACAGCATTGACGGACAGAGTAAGAAGAAAGCCTATACGCTTATAGAGAGCGGTTTGTTGGATAGTATGGAGCCAGGAACCGTTGAGTGCCTACAACAGATACACGCATATATCTTTGGTGGTTTATACGACTTTGCAGGAAAGATACGCACTAAAACGATTTGGAAAGATGGTACTCTGTTCTGTCGCGCAGAATATCTGATGCAGAATTTGAGGATGATTGAAGATATGCCGGAGACCACATTCGAAGAGATTGTAAACAAATATGTGGAGATGAACGTTGCCCATCCGTTTATGGAGGGGAATGGGCGAAGTACTCGCATTTGGCTGGACCTTATCTTCAAGTCGCGCTTAAAGCTTTGTGTGGATTGGAGCAAGATAGACAAGAAAGCGTATTTAGCAGCCATGAAGCAGAGCACGACAGATGCCCGTGCCATCAAATCGTTACTTCAAGGAGCAATGACCGACCTCATCGATGATCGCGAAATCTTCATGAAGGGCATCGACTATTCTTACTATTACGAGCAGGAAGATGGAGCAGAAGTGGTTAGTGAAGGAAAGGAGGGCCAGGCATGAGTGAGTGGAAGACCATACCAGCAGATGTGTTTTGTGATTCTGTTAGAGACGGGACACACGATACTCCTAAGCCAACCCCAAATGGTTACAAACTTGTGACAGGAAAACATCTGAAAAATGGGGTGATAGACTCTACTGATGCTTATTTTATTTCAGAGTCAGACTTTAACAAAATAAATGAGCGTAGTAAAGTAGATCAATGGGATGTTTTGATGTCCATGATTGGAACCATTGGTGAAATAGCTGTAGTAAAAGAACAGCCAGATTATGCAATTAAAAATATTGCTTTATTTAAATGTGCAGGTTCGGAGTTGAAAGGGAAATGGCTTGCGTATTATTTAAGTTCTCCTATAGCAAAGGGCTATTTTGTTGGCAATCAAAAGGGTTCCAGCCAACAATTTCTATCATTAAAGCAATTGCGTACTTTGCCAATATTGGTTACCGATGGGCCATATATGCAATATGTGGTTGATATCCTCTTTCGCTACGACTCCTTGATAGAGAACTATCAGAAGCAGATAAAGCTATTGGAGGAAGCAGCGCAGCGACTTTATAAAGAGTGGTTCGTTGACCTCCACTTCCCCGGACACGAAAATACAAAGATTGTCGATGGCGTGCCAGAGGGGTGGGAGCCTTCTACACTAAGACAATTGGCAGAGTTTAAACGAGGTAAAACAATAACCAAGAAGGAGGTTGTTGATGGTCCAATTCCCGTTGTGGCAGGTGGACTTGAGCCTGCATATTATTGTAATAAGTCAAATACAGCCGAACGTGTTATTACGGTAAGTGGCTCTGGTGCTAATGCTGGCTTTACAAAAATGTATTTTGAGAAGGTATGGGCCTCTGATTGTTCGTATGTGGATAAAGTCACCACTTCTTACTTACATTTTGTTTACAGTTTTCTCAAGGACAATAAAACAGTAATTGGTAATATGCAGAAAGGAGCAGCCCAGCCTCATGTATATGCTAAAGATATCAATGCTTTGGACTTATGTATTCCTACGGATTATGTACTCGAATCATTCGAAGAAAAAGCCTCTAAGTATTTTGGTACAATATCTTCTCTTCAATCTCAAATCCGCCTCCTCACTGAAGCTCGTGACCGCTTGCTGCCCAAGCTGATGAGTGGCGAGATAGAGGTGTGAAAGGAATAGATGCTGTAGATATTATAGACACTATAGATATTATAGACACTATAGATATTATAGGTGCTATAGAAATTATAGAGACTAAAGAAACTATAGAAAAAGGAAACTTAAAATATGAAAGAAGATGGCAAGCGAAAAGACTGAGCAGGAGAAGAAAACTGCGCCACTGAGCATCTTCCGCAGTGTGCCCAAGTGGCAGGACTTACGATTCTATCAGAAATCGGAAGTGCTTTACCAGATGACTTTTGTGTTCTGCGAACGTTTCTTGCCTAAGCATGGTGACCGCACCGTAGATCAGATGGTGCAAGCGGCTCGTTCAGGCAAGCAGAACATCGTGGAGGGGTCAGAAGATGGCAAGACCTCCACGGCTATGGAGGTCAACCTACTGAATGTCGCCCGTTCCAGCATCGGTGAACTACGTCAGGACTTCGATGATTTTCTGAAATCACGCCATCTGCCCATTTGGACTCCTGCGGACGAACGTTTTCAACCCATGCAGGACTTTACCAAACAGCATAACCTTCTCAGCGACTACGAACCTTATTTCCAACACTGGACAGCCGAAGAGATGGCCAACGTAGGGCTGACCCTGTGCTATCAGGTGGATGCCATGATGAACAAGTACCTGAAAGGGATAGAAGAAATCTTTATCAAAGAGGGTGGCGTGAAGGAACGCATGCACAAGGCTCGTACCGACTATCGTCGCCAACAAGACGAGCGGCTGGCGGAGCTGGAACGAACCCTGCCTCAGCTACAGCAGCAGTTGACCGCCGCTCAGGAAGAAGCGGCACACTGGAAGGCTGCCTACGAAGACCTGAAGCAGCGTGCCGTCAAAGCCTACTATCGGCAACAGGATGAGATAAAAGAGCTGAAAAAGAGGATAGAGGGGATATAAGAGCTATAGACACTATAGACACTATAGAAGCTATAGGGACTATAGAAACGATAGAAACTATCAAAAAAAAGCAAGAGATTATGGCAAAGGACTATAGCGAAGACCAACTGATACAGAAGAGTACAGCTGAGTTTCTGGAGAAGGAATTGGGCTGGAAGAGTGTCTATGCTTTCGACCAAGAGACCTTAGGCGTGAATGGCACGTTAGGTCGCACGAACTATCATGAGGTGCTTCTGACTCGCCATTTGACGCAGGCCTTGAAACGGCTGAACCCTTGGCTGACGGACAAGCAGCTGCAGGAGTGCATGGAGCGCATGACGGAACACATGAGCAGTCAGACGCTGATGCAGATTAACGAGCAGAAGTATCAGCTGATTCGTGATGGCATACCTGTGACTCGTGTTAAGGCCAATGGCGAGACAGAAGAGGTACGCGCCAAAGTGATTGACTTTGCCTCGCCAGACAAGAACGAGTTCCTTTGTGTCAGGGAGTTGAAGATGGAAGGGCCAATTCACCGTCGCCGTGCTGATATCGTGGGCTTCGTGAATGGTCTGCCCTTGCTCTTTATGGAGCTGAAGAACCACGATGTAGAGGTGGTGGATGCCTTCAACACAAATTATCGTGACTATCTCGACACCATTCCCCAATTGTTCTATCACAATGCCTTCATCATGTTCAGCAATGGTCTGGAGGCACGTGTGGGAACCATTGACAGCAAGTGGGAATTCTTCCACGAATGGAAACGACTGACCGAGGAGGACGCAGGCAATATGAAACTACAACTGCCTGTGATGTTGCAAGGTATCTGCAAGAAAGAAAACTTCCTCGACCTGTTGGAAAACTTTATTCTCTACGACCATAGCGGAGGAAGAACCGCCAAGATATTGGCACGTAACCATCAATTTTTAGGGGTGAATCAGGCGGTGGAGATGTATCGCAACCGCCAGTACCTGAATGGAAAGTTGGGTGTGTTCTGGCATACGCAGGGTAGTGGCAAGAGCTATTCGATGCTGTTCTTGGCGCAGAAGATACGCCGTAAGTTTGAAGGCTCGCCTACGTTCTTGGTGCTGACCGACCGCGACGAGTTGAACAAGCAAATCAGTGATACGTTTGAAAACTGTGGATTGTTGGGCAATGTGAAGGCCAAGAAATTCATTGCCAGCAGTGGTGAGGACTTGAAATCGAAATTGAAAGGCAATCCGTCGTTCATTTTCTCGCTGATTCAGAAGTTCAACGACCCCAAGGCAGCGCCTATCTATCCAGACCATGACATCATTGTGATGAGCGATGAGGCGCACCGCACCCAGAACGGCATCTTTGCCGATAACTTGATGCATATACTGCCAACAGCCCATCGCATCGGTTTTACAGGAACTCCGTTGTTGTCGAATGACAATATCACAGCCCGTACCTTTGGAGGCTATGTCAGTATCTACGACTTCAAACGGGCCGTGGAGGACAAGGCCACCGTACCCCTCTACTATGAGAACCGTGGTGAGAAGCTTCAGGACTTGAAGAATCCCGAAATCAACGAGGAGATTGCTGCAGCCTTGGAACAGGCTGGTGACCTCGATGCCTCACAGTTGGCCAAGTTGGAGCGAGAGTTTGCCAAGGAAGTACATCTGTTGACAGCCAAGAAGCGTCTGCGTTTAGTGGCGCAAGACTTTGTTCGTCACTATAGCGACCTGTGGACATCGGGGAAGGCCATGTTCGTCAGTTATAATAAGGTGACGTGTGTACGCATGTTTAACTATGTTCAGGAGTACTGGCAGATGGAAATCAAGTCGT
The DNA here is from genome assembly GCA_905236065.1 of uncultured Bacteroidaceae bacterium. Classification (GTDB taxonomy): domain Bacteria; phylum Bacteroidota; class Bacteroidia; order Bacteroidales; family Bacteroidaceae; genus Minthosoma. The sequence continues at coordinate 12,314 of CAJONZ010000037.1, forward strand.
TGGAGCAAGTTATCAAGAAATGCGACTCACAACAGGAAGTGCAGGAGATGCAACGAAAGTTGGCATGGATGAAGGACACGGATATGGCGGTAGTCGTGTCGCAGGAACAGAATGAGATACAGACTTTCCAGAAATGGGACTTGGACATCAAGCCGCATCGTGAACGCATGGAGAAGGAGGAACTGGACAAGCAGTTCAAGGATGCCGACTCCAAGTTGCGTGTGGTCTTCGTGTGTGCCATGTGGCTGACGGGCTTTGACGTGAAGACGCTTTCTTGTCTCTACATTGATAAGCCTATGAAAGCCCATACGCTGATGCAGACCATTGCCCGTGCCAACCGTGTAGCTGAAGGCAAGACCAATGGACTGGTCATTGACTATATTGGTATCGTGAAGGCTCTGCGTCAAGCATTGGCTGACTATACTGCAAATCCTGAAGGTCGTGAAAACGGTAATGACCCGACCGTGGATAAGAAAGAACTTATCAAACATGTCTTGGAGGCTATCGCTGCCGCTACTTCGTTCCTGAAGGAACATGATTTCGAGTTGGATAGCCTGATACATGCCGAGAACTTTGAAAAACTTTCGCTGTTGAAAGAGGCAGCCAATGCCATGTGTGAATCGGCTGAGGTTCGCAAGACCTATTGCACATACGCCACTACGATGCTGAAACAGTGGAAGTATCTTGACAGAGAAGACATCACAGCGGACATGAAGCAGCAGAAAGATGCCATCGAGGCCATCTACAAGGAGTTGCAGAAGAAACGCAAACATGCAGATATTACCGACCTGAGCGTTGCCATCAACGAGATTGTGAACGAACATTTGGAGGTGGAATCAGAACAAGTGATGGTAAAAGAACCGCGACGATTTGACATCAGCGGCATCAACTTTGAATTGCTCAGGCGTGAGTTTGCCAAAAGCCGTGAGAAGAACCTGGTCCTGAAAGATATTCAGGAGCTATTGCAAGAGCGTATTGCCCAGATGTTGGCACAGAATCCTTCACGTATCAACTTCTATGAGAGGTATCAGGAGATTATCCATGACTACAATCAGGAACAAGACCGCGTTACGATTGAAGACATCTTTACCAAACTGATGCAACTATCGAAAGATTTGACGGAGGAACAAAAGCGTTATGTCCGCGAAGGATTTGAGAACGATGAGCAACTCTCTATGTTTGACGTGCTGATGAAGGACGACCTGACAAAAGATGATATCAAGAAGTTGAAGGCTGTTGCCAAAGAATTGCTGGAGAAGATAAAAGCTCAACTGGCAACAATGGATCATCCGTTCGACAAACAAGAGACTAAGGCGGCAATCATTATCACCATTCGTGACATCCTTTGGAAAGAATTACCTGAGAGCTATTCCGACGAAAGCATTAACTATTACCGCGATGCTGTATATAACTACGTCAGTCAGCATTACGGGAATGTTGCATAAAGAAATATTGGTGTCCGCTAAAAGAGGAATACTATAAGACGGCTCAAAAGTTTAGCGGACACCAAAAGAAAAGAAGAACGATTCCTTCCCCCTATATATATAATAATGTGTATTCCCCCTCTTTCCCCGTCCATTTCTTCCTTTCCCCATAAAAAACGCCCTGTTTTCAAAAAAAGTCGGTGAAAAGTTTGGTGGTTCCGCATAAAG
>CAJONZ010000038.1 GCA_905236065.1 uncultured Bacteroidaceae bacterium
GCTTGGCGAAATCCTTCTTCTGTTTGATTGTCAATTCTGCCATAATCGGTTGGTTTAGCGGTGCAAAATTGCACACGCGCAGGGGCACAATCAAAAAAGGTGTCAAACTCTTTCCTCACTTTTTGCGGGGGCTGGATTGTTGATGGATTTTTGCACCGTGAAAAAGCACGAAATGAAGACGAATTTTAGGATAGTGAACCGTGACCAAGGCGGCAAGGTCGCCGAGGTCTATATGTACGGCGTGATCGGTGCCGGACTCGACATCGACACGAATGTGATTGTGGCGCAAGTCGAGCAGATGAGGCGGCAAGGCATACGCGACTTCAAGTTCTTTGTGAACAGCGAAGGCGGCGAGGTGGTTCAAGGCTGCGCCCTGTTCAATTACCTCGACCGTACCGACATCGACGTGGAGTGGGTGATTGACGGCCTTGCCGCCTCAATGATGGCCATGCTCATCACCAACCCCAACCACAAGGTGAGCGCAGCCCGCTACGCCAAACTGATGTACCACCGTGTGCAAGGATCGGTCTATGGTAACAGTGCCGAGGTGCGCTCCATGGCCGAGATGATAGACAAATTCGAGACCTCGCTGATTGAGATGATGGCTCGCCGCATGAACGAGCCGGTCGAGGAGGTTCGGAAGGAGTTTTTCACCGACGGCCTCGACCACTGGATGACAGCCGAGGAAGCCAAAAAGCGCGGACTGGTGGACAGCATCATTGAAGGTAGAAACATCGCAGAACCGGCAGCCGACATCAAGTCGGCCAAAACCGTGTTCGATTTCTTTAACAAACAACTATTAAACATCATCAAACCCAACAACATGGACAGAGCAAAATTCGCAAACCTGCTGAACAAGCAGGAAAAGGACATCGAGACCGACGAAGCTCTTGAGAGTGCAGTGAAGGCCGTTGTCGACGAAAACGTCACCCTCCGCGACGAGCTCAAGGCCGAAAGGACCAAGAGTGCCGGGCTGGAGCAGCAGGTGAAGACCATGAACGAGGCGAAGGTGAAGCAGCTGGTGGATTCGGCCATCACCGCCAAGAAGATTGGCGAGGACGAGCGCGAGACCTACACCAAGCTGGCCACCAACGACTTCGAAATGGCAGAAAAGATTATCGGTAAGCTTCAGGGCGTGACCCCTGTGACTGACCAGCTGAAGACCCCCGTCGTCAACGAGGCCGAGAAGGACTGGACTTTTGACGACTACCACAAGAAAGGCAAGCTGGAGAACCTGATGAAGGAGAACCCGCAACGCTATTCTGAACTCTTCGAGGCCAAGTACGGCCACAAACCCAACAACATCTAAAAAAGTAAAGAGATGAACCCTATCAACACTGAGAACAACGCGAGCTACAACTTCGTAGCTCCGAGCATCCCCGAAGATGCCGACAAGAAAACGGAAGTGATGTTCCCCACCGCCGAGGTCGTGAGCCCCACCATCAGCTCGAACAAGGCTGATGCGCCGGTGCGCCGCCAGAAGACCATCGTGAAGCTGGGCACCCTCTCCGCTGCCACCACCCTGAACTTGGCCCCCGAACCCGCCAACTTGAACGTGGGCGCAATGGTGGCCGTCAACTGGACGAGCGACGGCACGGCGAGAGCCGTCACCGTGAAAGTAGGAGCAGACACCGTGGCCACCCTCAGCGGCACCGCCTCGACGAAGGTGACAAAGCAACTGATGTGGGACGGCGAGTCGTTCCTGGCCGTCTAATAAGAAACGAGAAACAGTAACAACCAACACAACAAACACAATGAAAAACTTAATGAGATTTATTAGCACGCTTATGGTGGCCGTGATTGTGGCCCTTGGCGTGGGCACCGCCTTCGGTGCAGGGGCTGGCGTGGCCGTACTGGGCGCGTCGGCATTGGTTAAGGTTCCGGCTGGTTCGCTCGGCATGAGCGTGGTGCCTGAGATCTGGACGGACTACATCGTGGAGAACCTGTTCAAGAATAACGAGTTCCTCCTTCAGTCCGTCGACGAGTCGCAGTATGTGATTCAAGGCAAGGTGGTACATGTGCCACAGGCAGGCGCACCGTCGAAAGTGAAACGCAACCGTACCCAGCTTCCGGCCACGATAACGAGACGCTCGGATGTGGATGTGACCTACGCATTGGACGAGTTCACGACCGACCCGCGCTTCATCCCGGATGCCGACAAGGTACAGTTGAGCTACGACAAGATGAACTCGTGCATGACGGAGGACATGAGCTACCTGCGTCAGGTGATTGCTGACTCGATGCTTTACACCTGGAGACCCAAGTACTTCATCAAGGCCAGCAAGACGAAGAGTTCCGACTACACCATCCACGGGAGCAACCTGCGCACGGGGGTATGTGTGGACGATTTTGTGAAGGCGAAGGCTGTGTTCAATAAATGGGGCATCCCGAAAGAAGACCGCTACGTGCTGCTGCCGACCGAGATGTACAACCAGCTGTGCAACGACGTGCGCAACGCAACGAACGAGAACCTGATGACGGCTGTGTATAATCCCGTGAACGGCTCCCTTGAGAAACTGGAGGGCTTCACCATCATCGAGAGACAGACTGCGTTGCTGGCATCGAACAGCACGCTGACGCAGGTGACGGGCAAGCCTTATTTTGAATGGACATCGGGCAATGACCTGACCTATACTCCTGAGGACTACGAGGATATTGATGCAGGCGAAAAGGCAGCCGCAACGCAGGCCTGCGCCTACGGCTTGTTCTGGCAAAAGAGCATGGTGCGCCGTGCCTTGGGCGAGACCAAGATGTTCGAGAACGAGGGCGACCCGACCTACTACGGCGATGTGTACAGCTTCCTGAACCGCATGGGAGGCCGCCGCAGCCGAGGCGATGCAAAGGGTGTGCTTGGCCTGATCCAGGAATACCACGCATCGTAAGTAAAACGAAAGCAAACTGACGACCGAATAAACACTGAAGCCATGGAAAAAATCCGTATAGAACGACTTGTTATCCATTGCACCGCCACTGTGGAAGGCAAGGAGGTGACAGCCGCTGACATCCGCCGTATGCATTGCAGCCCGAAGCCGACAGGCCGAGGGTGGAGACAAGTCGGCTATACGGACATGGTGCATCTGGACGGCAAGGTTGAGCGTCTGGTACCGAACAATGAAGATGCGTATGTGGACGGCTGGGAGGTCACCAATGGGGCAAAAGGCTACAACGGTACAAGCCGGCACATTGTGTATGTTGGCGGACTGGATACCAACCGACGCCCAGCCGACACACGCACCGAGGCACAGAAGGCCGCTTTGAAGGCGTATGTGGAGGATTTCCGCAAGCGTTTCCCGTGGGCTGATGTGTGTGGCCACCGCGACCTGAGCCCCGACCGTAACGGCGACGGCATCATCACCAGCAACGAGTGGACGAAAGTCTGCCCATGCTACGATGTAAGAAAGGAGTATGGGATATGATGAGCGAATGGCTACAGATAACGAGCTTGGTGCTGAACCTGGTGCTTGGCGGGACACTCATCGTCACCGTGGCCACGCTGAGGGCCACCGTGAAAAAAGCCGAGGCCGAGGCTGAAAAGGCCAATGCCGAGGTGGAACGCATGAAGGCTGACAACGAGCGCAGCGCGATGACTACCTTCCAGGAGTTCATCGTCGAGCCGCTGAAGACAGAGATCAAACGACTAAACAGAAATATCAGTGGACTACAGAAAGCGATTAGGCAGGCTAACAGCTGCCCTCATAGTGATGACTGCCCTGTTCTTGACGAGTTGCAGAAGCAGTCGGACGACGAGTGTGGAGCGAAGAAGTGAGACGCGCACGGAAACAAACTCCACGGTGTCAAGCACTACCAACACGGAATATGTGCATGACAGCGTGTTTGTCTATGTCGGCGACACGGTCGTGATAACCCGCTGGCGTACCTCGTGGCGCGACAGCGTGATCCATGACACGGTGTTCAAACACACCACAGACACTGTCCACGAAACGAATGATGTCGAGAAGGTGGTGCAGGTTCCCACAAAAGGCAGCAGTGCCGGTTGGGCCGTCGCCCTCGCACTGATGCTCCTGATTGTGGTTTACATACTGATTAAAAGCTTTTTGAAATAACATTAAAAACACATTGAAATGCCATTACCCTATGTAAGAATCAATTTCGCCAACGGTGCCATAGGAGGTTCGGCTGCCATGGACGACGGTTGCACTGGCCTTATCTGCAATGCAGAGGCCGTGTCGACCACGTTTGCCCTGGGCACCAACTATCTCATCACTTCACTGAAAGGGCTTGAGGATCTCGGCATCAACGCTTCCTCGACCGGGCCAAACGCAAACGTGTACAAATGCGTGAAGGAGTTCTACGACGAAGCACCGAAGGGCACAAAGCTCTATCTGCGTGGTGCGGCCACGAGCGTCACTGTTGAGAACCTTGTCCTGAAGACCAACGCCCATGCCTGGCCGCTGTTGGAATATGCCGCAGGTGAGATCCGCACTCTGATTGTGAAGGTGACCGACGCGAACAACTACACGCCCGCCGTCACCCACGCCATTGACGCAAAGGTGGAGTCCGCAATCACAAACGCCCAGGCTTTGGCTGTGGCCGCTGCTGAAGACTTGAAGGCTCCATTGTTGGTGTTGCTTGAAGGCCGTCATTACAGCGGTACCGCCGCCAGTCTGCCCGCTCTCAACGCACTCACCGCCAATCGCGTGGCCGTTGTCATCGGTGATACCAAGACTGGCTCAACGGGTGCTGCCGTTGGCCTTTTAGCCGGACGCATCGCCCGCATCCCGGTGCAACGCTCTATTGCCAGAGTGAAGGACGGCGCAATGGTGGCAACCACCATGTACATCAAAAACTCAGTGGCCGAAAGTGGCAGCCCCGATGTCATCCACGGCAAGGGCTTCATTTGCCCGCGTACCTTCGTCGGCAAGGGCGGCTACTTCTGGAGTGACGACAGCATCGCAACCGGTCCCACCGACGACTACTGTCTCATCCCGCGCCGCCGTACCATCGACAAGGCTTATCGTATCGCCTACCTCTCCATGCTGGAGCAGGTGAGCGACGAAATCGCCCTCACCGCCGACGGCAAGATTGCCCCGGCAGTCTGCAAGAACATGGAGACGGTGATGGAGAGTGCCATCATCAACCAGATGACCAGCGTCGGCAACCTGGGCAACGACCCGCAGGATCCAAATGACACCGGCGTGGTTGCCTATGTGAACCCTGAACAGAACATCGTGGCCACTTCGAGACTGGAGGCATCATTGCGTATCCGTCCATACGGCTACGCCAAGTATATCGAAGTCGACCTTGGCTTCCAAACCCTTAACCATTAAAAGAAAGGAGGTATCATGTTTAATTCAAGAGAATACGAATGGGCAGACATTTCCATTCTCATCGGCACTCGCATGCTTGTAGGCTTTATTGCCGTGAATTACAAAAACAAGCAGAGCAAGAACCCCATCTATGGCAAGGGCAATGAGCCATACGCCGTCCAGAAAGGCAACAAGAGCCATGACGGTGAATTGGCCCTGAACATGAGTGAACTGCTCGCATTGCAGGCAGAAAGCCCAACAGGAAGCATCCTTGACCTTAGGGTGGATATGACAATTTGCTACGGCAACCCCGATCAGGGTGATGTGATGCACACAAAGAAGTTGCTCGGTGTAGAGTTCACTGAAGAGCCAGAAGGAATGAAACAGGGCGACGACCACAGCGAACACACGCTCCCATTCATCTTCCTACGCGAATTGAATGGATAAAAAACCAACGGCCCCGTCCACCGACGATTCTTCCATGTCGGACGGGCGGGGCTTATTTCAAAACGAAACCAAACAACAAACGACATGGA
>CAJONZ010000039.1 GCA_905236065.1 uncultured Bacteroidaceae bacterium
GGGTAATCGCCCAGAATGGGAGTATTTGCACAAAATAGCAAAAAACATAAACATTTGTTCATGACCAGGATCTCCGCATGAGCAGGATGAGGCCTACCGCAAACAGGATGAGGTCGAATATCATCCCTGCGTAGATGGCGTCAGAGTAACGCCTGATGTCATCCGTCTCGACGGGGAAGCCTCCATCCCTCGACTGCCTCTCTTCACGTTCGACCATCAGCTTGATGGCATACTCCCAAAGGAACATGCCGGCGAAGAACCACATAACGGTTCCCGCGATGTTTCTCAATGTGCTTCTTTTCATAAGTTCGTTTGTTTGTTTTGTCTTCTTGTTACTGAAATCAGGTTGTTGTCCCCAACAATCTCCACCTGCTGCCTACAGGAGAGAAGACGGATGGCAACAGCCTCGTAGAACATATCCTTGCATTCGATAAGGTAGTTCTCGTGGAACACCTCAATCTTGACTATGCCGTAATCCTGCGACTTCAACAGGAACATGGGCGTTGACACATGCCTGTCAACCGGAGTGATGTAGGTTGCTAAGAAAAGTCCTTGCAGCATCTCCATCTCTTCCCGACTCACCCACATGTTGCCACGTCCCTTGTAGATTCCACTCCTTTTGGGAGGTTCCTCGTCCGCCGGGTGTATCGTCCCGTTCTGCCGGTAGGCCATCTGGTCTAACTCGGACAGCATGTTGAAGGTGGGCGAGTCGTTGTACGTTGTCAGCTGCCTTGTCTTCATATCCGTATCTTGAACTCTCGTGCATCCTTCCCTCGGATGATGACGGCAAGCAGCCAGATAGGCGCCCCGATGATCACCACCACAATCAGGACGGCATACAGGAACACGGCGCACACACGCCGAACAATCTTGTGCAGTTTCATACTTTCCTCCTTTCCACGACGCCAGTCGCTTGGTCGAGCATGTACGGCCACATCTCGCACTCGATGGTGAAGGACGGTCTGTTCGGGTCGTATCGGTGCCGCAGGCAGTGCGGGCACATCTTGAAGCACTCGTCAGATGCCACCTTGGTCTTCTTCAGCTGGCACCACGCACGGTCTTTGCCGTAGTAGATGGGGCGTGTGTACTCGGTGCGCTCATGATGAGGCTCGATTCCTTCTTTCTTCTCTCCCATGATGTTTTCAGTTTTCTTGCCTTCCGCAGTGTGAGCACGGCGTCGGGCGTGTACCCTCTTTGATTTTCTCGTAGTTCTCGACTGATGTCAGTCCGAGTGTCTTGTCGGGGTGAGCAGCCTTGAGGAACCGATAGTTCGACAAGGCGTACTCCCACCCTCCGAAGACGTATTCCAGATGGTCGGGGTCGTTCCAATGGAACTGGTCGAACACCACATACCTTCCGGTGTCTTTCTTCTCCTTCCTTCCCATGTTCACCTCCTTGGCGCCCTCATGCCGCTGAATTCGATGCGGTAGCGCCTCTTCTTCAGCTCGGGGTGTCTCTCCAGCACCGCACGCTCCACGTCGTTGCCGTCGATCTGGAACAACGGCGAGTAGCGGTAGGTTATCTGGTCGTAGAACCCGTCGCGGGTCATGATGTCAACAAATACGGTTTTCATAAGCTCTGCGGTTTTGGTTTCACTTGACAAAGTAGGCCTCCACGCTTACAAGGTTGCCTTTCTTGTCTCGGACGTGGTTCTTGTAGCCGATGTCCATGTCACCGGTGCTGTAGATAAACCTGTGCATGCCGTCGACGCTTCCGGTGAACAGACGAAACTCAGCTTCACGGTAGATGCGTTCATCCTTCCGCTTCGGCATGTCGTTCCACCAGTCGTGCATCTTCTTGCACGCAACCCTCGCACCGAGGTTAAATTCCGAATGAAACCCGAACTTGTCCTTAGTCTCAGCTTTCTCGATGGCGTTCTTAAGGTAGTTGAACAGCCTTGCGCACAACTCTGCATCATGATTGGCTCGGCTGTCAGAACGTGTCCCAGTCCATTCCTTATACGCAGCATCGAGTGCAAGTTCTGCCACTTTCTTCAATTCGTCGTAGTCCATGTCTCTTCTGATTTTTGGTTTAACACTTTCTCATTCATCCAACAGCAGATTTTCAAAACAAGTGGCTATAGCTATCTCGACGGCTTCCTCGTAAGAAGGCTTGGGCATGCCGGCATTGTATGAGATAACATCATCGGAGATTTCACACCTGTAGCACTTGGTTCTCAATTCGATTATCTGCGGAATAATATCAATCCCACGTTCTTCCCTCAGCCACCTCATCGCCATCTGATGTGTCGGACGGCTGACATTGTTACGGAGGTCTCCACGGTTGAAGTCCTCGGGCACAGTCTGGTACCACACTTCGGGCTTGCCGTCAAGTGTCCGCTGGTACCACCTTGAATTGCAAGGCCAATTAAAGCCTTTTTGTTTGAGCAACTTGGATGTCTCGTAGTTGCAGTAAGCCTCTTTGTTCATAAGCTCTATCGTTTTACAATCGTTTGTCTTTTGTTACGCTCCACACCTCGGAGAGGATGGAGTAGTCTATGCCGTCCACGAACGTCCTCACGTCCACGGGCGCTTTCTCGTAGTACCAGAAGGAGCGGTGCGCTTTCCTGATCCTCAGCATGCGCTTCGCCTGCTTGGTGAAGTTCGACACAGGCTTCCCCTGCACGATATCGGTCAGGATGATGCCAGCGCATTGCACCACGGCATCTATAGCCGTCCGTCTCCCCATGCTCAGCGTATGGGCGCAGTAGAACATCATGTGGGGCAACAGCCGCCCTTCCATGTAGTCGCAGATGGGTTCGAGATTGTCAGTCTCGTGATAGTTCAGTAGCAGGCAGGCTTCCTCGGCGGCACTGATGATTATCTCACCGTACTTCACATCGAGATACTTGCTCTGCTCAACCTTGCGCCAGTCGGGGCCGTTGTCCCACGGCTTGATTCGTCCCATCCTGACGGCACGCCGCCATTCCTCGCATTCAGCCTTGTTCTTTGAGCGATGCCGGAAGTGGACGCCTCCGCAGTAGAACTCGCCAATCCAGCGGTCTTTGTAGCCCTTGCCCTGACCTGCAGACGCTTCGTCCTTATAGACGGTGCCGTCGGTTGGCCACCCATGCAGGGGAACGCCTGACCAGTCAAGTTCACGCTGCTGGGCTTTCTTCTCCCTGATGATGGATTTCTTCGCCACGGATACCTTCGGCTGTGGAGGCTCAACAAGAATGGGCTTTGGAGCTTCGCCGAACGGCTTCCCTTGCTCCTTAGCCCATTTCCTCAAATGCGTCATGCAGGATGATGCCCATGCTTTCGTCTTATCCGATGCGGTGGATGATGCCACCTGCATTTCGATGTCGAATGGCGTGATGGTCTTGATGTCATTGTCGCCCAACTCGCACAGGAAGACGTCGGTCATGGCTCGTGCATACTTGGTGGCCAGCGCTTCCCATTTTGGATCGTGGCCGAACACCTCAAACAGATTCCGTAGCGTCACCATTTTTCACCCTTTCACGTTCTTTTCGCTGAATGGCTATTGCCTTCTTTGCCGCACTCATCATTTCCTCATCATCACCCCACAGCTTCATTGCCAGTTTCAGCTTCTCCTTGTCGATACAGGTGGAGCAATACGGATGGCTCGGTATGTCTGGGTCAATGACAGGGAAGAACGCCACGGCTGGCTTTCCGCATACACAGCACTTACATTCACTTGCTTTCACTCTTGCCATATTCAGTCCTCCTTGTTGTATTCTTCAATGATAGGCTTGCACGTCTGTAGTACCTTGTACACC
>CAJONZ010000040.1 GCA_905236065.1 uncultured Bacteroidaceae bacterium
AAATGACAAAGACCGAAGCGGTTCAAGTGAACCTAATTTATTTAATTTTTAAACTCGTCCATTTTTAGTGGACACTAGTGATTGAAAATAAAGTTGATGCAAGATAAATTTCTGTCTCAATTGTAGTTCATTTAGAAAAAATATGTACCTTTGCAGTTGTTAACTTCTTAAAGACACATTATTATGGTATCAGCAGCATTCAAAAACCGCACACGCGACGAAATCATCGCTGCAGTCCAAGAGTCCATCCGCAAGAAGCAGGAGTGGATAAAGCAGTCAGACGAAGAGTTTAAGAGAATCCGCGAAGAACGCAAGAGATTAGCAGTATGAACCCACTCGATCTCGCTTACATCAACCGCCTCGCCCCCTATAAGGTCTGGACGGAGAACGGTCGCGACTATTTCATTGAAACCAGTTACGACCTGCTGTTCAAAATTGGTTTCATGGACGACTTTTCCATCTGGTCGTCGGGAGCCTACCAGTTCTACATCAATAACGAGAGCCACCGTCCTTCGCCCAACGACGAGAAACTGAAAGCCACCATTTTCCGCATCATCGAAGCCTTCTTCGCAGCCAACCCCGACATCCTGCTCTACATCTGCGAGACGGGCGATGACCGCCAGGCATTCCGCAGCCGCCTCTTCGTCAGATGGTTCAACACCTATTCGGGTCGCGATGCCTTCGTCATGCAGACTGCCGAGGTGCAAGAGGGCAAGATTAAGAACTTCGCCGCCCTCATCGTGCAGAAGTCCAATCCACGGCTGAAGGAAATCCTCGCTGAGTTCGACGAGACCATCAGCATTCTTACCAATAAACCGGAGTAATCCCACCTACATTTATTCCCCAAGGAGAATATCCGCCGAGACATCCGAAAGATGGCTCGGCATTTCCGTTATATCTGCGGGACGTTTTTTAGACACAGTCAAGGCCTCGGAGAGGCCACACTATGGACAACTCCACAGAGAGCACCTTGCTGGGCTTTTTTCATTTTTTTGCCCCCAAATTTTGCGGGAAACAAAAAAAGCTATACATTTGCCGCGCTTTTTCGCAGAACAGCGAGAAAACAAGTTCATACTTTTTCAAAACAACTATTTTTTTATGAACGAACTACAGACATACAGGCAGAAGGAATGACGGACGCTCCGTCAGTCCATTTTAGCTTAGGCAATAAGCCTCCAACGCTGCATCGGGAAAACCATGTGGCAAAGGGTATGTTATAGTGCGTTCATTGACATTCTGCACACAAATCTTACGTTTAGTTCTGACGCTACACAAGGGGTGTCCTATGCCCCATTGTGCAGCCCTTTCTATTGACTCACCAAGTCTTTTTTAAAAACCACAAATCACACGAACTACACAAAAAACTATCAGGAAAAAGTATGAAATTCAAAATTTTATTGGAAAACAGAAAGAATGGTGACGAAGCCGTCATCGAAATGCCTGCCCATGCAAGGCTTGAAAGTATCAGTCCGAAAATCAAGGTGGCTCTCCGTCTGCCCTACACCGACAATGCCCGCCACCGTTACATCCTGCACGGGGCCACCTATGTGCCCGAGGAGCACATCATTTCCGAGTGGGAAATCGTATGGGAAGCAGGACTGAAACCTGGTCGCTACCGTTGCAGCGACGATATTTCCCTCAGCCGCGCCTTCACTACGCTGGGTTCAGCCTTCCTCTATATGCAAGATGAGTTCTTCTGGGGAGACAACCAAGTACGTTGCACACTCATCGGGCGCACGGAGTAAATCCGAGTGGCAAAGTTCTCCCGCTTCAGTAGCACTGCATTGCCAAAGTCAGGAAGGGCTTCGCATTGAGCGGAGCGGCCCAGACCTTTCTTTTCTGAAATTCACGCAGAACTCTATCTGAGATGACGCAGAACTCTTTAAATTTGTAGAGTTCTGCGTTGTTTTTTGTAGAGTACTGCGTGAAATCGGATAGAGTACTGCGTGAGATTATAGGTGTGACTTGAAAAATAACCACCGCCCTTTTTGCGGGGATGAAAAATTGTTTGTACTTTTGCGGCAAGAAACATCTATTAACCGATTAATCGCATGAAGGCTTACAATCAGGGGTTTATCTACTTCATTTGTATGGTGTCGGCCATGGGCGGTCTGCTCTTTGGCTATGACTGGGTCGTGATAGGCGGTGCCAAACCGTTCTACGAATTGTATTTTGCCATTAGTGAAAGTCCTGTGATGCAGGGCGTGGCCATGTCAACGGCCCTGGTGGGCTGTCTGATGGGTGCAATGGTGGCAGGAGCCTGGGCTGACAAGTACGGTCGCAAGCCCATGCTGATTGTGGCGGCGGTGCTGTTCACGGTGTCGGCGTTGGCTACGGGCTGGTTCAACGACTTCGTGCTGTTCAACGTGGCGCGTTTCGTGGGCGGCATCGGCATCGGCGTGGCGTCGGCCCTTTCGCCCATGTACATTGCGGAGATTTCGCCGGCGGAGGTGCGTGGCAAGTTGGTGTCGCTGAACCAGATGACCATCGTATTGGGCATTCTTGCTGCGCAGATTGTGAACTGGCAGTTGGCCGAGCCCATTCCCGAAGGCTTCACGCCGACGGACATCCTAAGCTCATGGAACGGACAGATGGGCTGGCGCTGGATGTTCTGGGCCGAGGCATTGCCGGCGGCCTCGTTCCTGTTGTTGGCCTTCTTCATCCCGGAGAGTCCGAGGTGGCTGGCGACGAGAAAGGTAAGAGTTAAAAGTGAAGAGTTAAAAGTTGGAAATGAGAAATGGGCTGCCGCCCGTGCGACCTTGGCGCGAATTGGTGGGGCGGAATATGCGGAGCGGGAGTTGCAGGCGATTGCCGAGGCCGATGCGGCTGCGCAGGAGCAGGCGGGGTTGGCGACGCTGTTTTCGCGGCCTTTCCGTCGGGTGCTGTTGTTAGGTATCGTGATAGCCGTGTTCCAGCAGTGGTGCGGCACGAACGTGATTTTCAACTATGCGCAGGAGATTTTCTCGGCAGCGGGCTATTCGGTGGGCGACGTGCTGTTCAACATCGTCATTACGGGCATTGCCAATGTGGTGTTCACCTTCGTGGCCCTCTACACCGTGGATCGGTGGGGGCGCCGCTCGCTGATGCTGTTAGGTGCCGGCGGCCTGGGCGTCATCTACCTGATACTGGGCACCTGCTACTACCTGGAAGTTACGGGCTTCGGTATGGTCATCCTGGTGGTGGCGGCGATAGCCTGCTACGCCATGTCGCTGGGCCCGGTGACGTGGGTGCTGTTGAGCGAGATTTTCCCCAATCGGGTGCGGGGCGTGGCAATGGCCGTCTGCACGTTTGCTCTGTGGACGGGTTGCACGACATTGACCTTCTCGTTTCCTTCGCTCAATGCGACGCTGGGCAGCAGCGGCACGTTCTGGATTTATGCGGCCATCTGCATCAGTGGCTTCCTGTTCTTCCGGCAGCGTTGCCCCGAGACGCGGGGAAAGTCATTAGAGCAGCTGGAGCAGGAGTTGACAAAATAGAAAACAAAAAGATAGAAGAATATGGTAAAAGCATGGAAAGAGACGGTGACGATTCCGACGTATGAGATTGGAGCGGCAGAGAAGAATCCGATTTTCTTGGAGAAGCGCGTGTATCAAGGCTCAAGCGGCGTGGTCTATCCCTATCCCGTGATTGAGTCGATTGCCAACGAGAAGGTTGACAAGGAATGGAAGGCGGTGTTTTTAGAGAACGAATATCTCAAGGTGATGGTACTGCCAGAGTTGGGCGGGCGCATTCAGATGGCCTACGACAAGGTGAAGCAACGCCACTTTGTCTATTACAACCATGTCATCAAGCCCGCGCTGGTGGGCCTGACGGGGCCGTGGATTTCGGGCGGCATCGAGTTCAACTGGCCGCAGCACCACCGTCCCTCGACCTATCTGCCCGTGGATTGCGACATCGTGGAGAATGCGGACGGCAGTGTGACGGTGTGGGTGAATGAGATGGAGCGCATGTTCCACCAGAAAGGCATGGCGGGCTTCACACTGCGTCCGGGCTGTGCCTATCTGGAGATTCAGGGACGGGTGTCGAACCGTACCCCGCTGCCACAGACCTTCCTCTGGTGGGCGAACCCGGCGGTGGAGGTGAACGATGCCTACCAGAGCGTGTTCCCGCCCGACGTGAATGCCGTGTTCGACCATGGCAAGCGGGCCGTCAGCAGCTTCCCCATCGCTACGGGCACGTACTACAAGATGGACTACTCTGCCGGCGTGGATATTTCGAACTACAAGAATATCAAGGTGCCGACGAGCTACATGGCCGTGAACTCGAAGTACGACTTTGAAGGCGGCTACGAGAACGATACCCACGGCGGTATGCTGCACGTGGCCAGCCACCATTTCTCGCCCGGCAAGAAGCAATGGACGTGGGGCAACGGCGACTTCGGACGGGCGTGGGACCGGAACCTTACCGACTACGTAGAAAATGAAGAATTAAAACCCGGTTTCCGTCCCTACATTGAGCTGATGGCGGGTGTCTATACGGAGAACCAGCCGGACTTTACGTGGCTGATGCCCTACGAGGAAAAGCAGTTTGTGCAGTACTTCATGCCATACCGGGAGTTGGGCGTCGTGAAGCAGGCATCGAAGGACTTCATCCTCAATATTGAAGAGGTGAGAGGTGAGAGGGAAGAGGTGAGAGGTTCTGCCGTGTGCTTCAAGGTGCTGGCCACGTCGGAGAAGACGGTGGATGTGACCTTGCAAAACAAGGAGGGCCAGACGCTGTACCATGAGACCGTGACGCTGTCGCCGGAGACGGTGCTGGACAAGACGGTGGATGTACAGGGAGCCTCGTTGGATGAGCTGACCCTGACCGTGGGCAACCTGACGTGGCAGGCCGAGCCCGACGAAATCCGTGCGATTCCCGACCCGGCGGAGGCAGCGTTGCCACCGTTGCAGACCAAGACCGTTGACCAGCTGTACCTGACGGGCCTGCACCTGGAACAGTACCGCCACGCCACATGGTCGGCTCTCGACTACTACGAGGAGGCCCTGCGGCGCGACCCGCTGGATGTCCGTTGCAACAACCAAATGGGACTCTGGTACCTGCGTCGCGGACGTTTCGACAAGGCCGAGGGCTACCTGCACACGGCTGTCCGTGTTTTGCAGAAGCGCAATCCCAACCCCTACGACGGGGAACCGCTGTTCAACCTGGCGCTTGCCCTGAAGTTCCAAGGCAAGCGGGATGAGGCTTACCGATGGTTCTGGAAGGCGACGTGGAACAAGGGATGGGCGGATGCCGGCTACTTTGAGGCCGCTTGCCTCAGTGTGGCAGAGCAACGCTATGCGGATGCCCTTGACGAGTTGGAACGTTGCCTGATTAGCAATAGCCACAACCACAAGGCACGAGCGCTGAAGGCCACCGTGCTGAGGAAACTGGGACGGCAGGAGGAAGCGCTGGCCTGGGTGGATGCCTCGTATGAGTTGGATGAATTCAACTACGGCTGTATGTTTGAGGAGGCTTTGCTGACGAAGGACGAGGAGCCGTTGAAGCGTATCGCCAGCCTTATGCACGATAATGTGTATAACTACCATGAGTTAGCGCTGGACTATGCCCAGGCCGGCTTGTGGTCGGAGTGTATAGACGTCTTGCAACTGTGCAAGGAGCAACACCCGCTTACCTATTATTATATAGGTTGGGCACAGTTCAGCCAGGGCGATATGGCAGCAGCCCAAACCGCCTTCGGGCAGGCCGAGCAGGTAAGTAGCAATTGTTGCTTCCCGAACCGCCTGGAGGATGTCGTCGTGCTCACGTTGGCCAAGGCGCAGAACCCGGCAGGTGCCAAGGCACCTTACTACCTCGGTTGCCTCTACTACGACAAGCGGCAGTATGACCTGGCCATCGAGAACTGGGAACTGTCCGCGAAGCTCGACCCGACGTTCCCGACCGTGTGGCGCAACTTGGCCTTGGCACGATTCAACAAGCAGAACCGGCAGGAGGAAGCCCTGCAGATGATGGAGAAGGCTTTCTCGCTCGACACGACGGATGCCCGCATCCTCATGGAGTTAGATCAGCTCTATCGCCGGATGCAACACGCACATGAGGAGCGGTTGGCCCATCTGCAGTTCTTCCCGCAGTTGATTGCCCAGCGCGACGACCTCGTGTTGGAAGAAATCACACTGCTCAACCAGTTGGGCCGCTTTGAGGAGGCGAAGCAGAAACTCGACGCCCACCAGTTCCATCCGTGGGAAGGCGGCGAAGGCAAGGTGCCAGCGCAGTACCAGATTGCGCGGGTGGAATTGGCGAAGCAGGCGCTGAAGGACGGTCGCAACGAGGAGGCGATAGCCCTGCTGAAGGAATGCCTGGAATACCCCTTCCACCTGGGTGAGGGCAAGCTCTATGGGGCACAGGAGAACGACTTCTACTATTTCCTGGGCTTGGCCTACGAGCGGTTGGGCAATGCGGACGAGGCCCGTGCCTGTTGGGAAGAGGCGACCAAGGGGCCGCAGGAACCCGCCGCAGCCATGTATTACAACGACGCGAAGCCCGACAAGATATTCTATCAGGGATTGGCGTTGTTGAAACTGGGTCGAAAAGGCGAGGCAAATGGCCGGTTCCATCGGCTGATTGACTATGGCAAGCAGCACATTTTTGAGCATCAGGTGATGGACTATTTTGCCGTTTCCCTGCCCGACTTGCTCATCTGGGAAGACTCATTGGACGTGAAGAACCGCATCCATTGCTGCTACATGCTGTCGCTCGGCTATTACGGCCTGGGCGACCTTCCACACTCGGAGCACTATCTGGAAGAGGTGGAGAAGATGGATATTAACCATTACGGCACTCAGGCGTTCCGCTCGCTGATGGAAATGCCGTTTTAACATCATAGTATCATAGTGAAATGAACATGAAGCGTATGTTTCTATCGGCCTTGCTGGCGGCCTGCATTCTGCCGGCGGTGGCTGCGGATTTTGGAAAGTCCGTGACGTGGGACCGTCATAGCCTCATCATTGACGGTCGGCGCGTGTGCCCGGTGATGGGCGAAGTGCATTACTCCCGCATCCCTGCAGACGAATGGCAGGAGGAGGTGAGGAAGATGAAGGAGGGTGGGGTGACCCTCATTGCCACCTATGTTTTCTGGAGCCATATTGAGGAGGAAGAGGGCATCTTCCGTTGGGACGGTCAACGGGCCCTGCGCCGCTTCCTGGAAATCTGTAAACAGGAGGAAATGCCTGTCGTGCTGCGTCTGGGCCCTTTCTGCCACGGCGAGGTACGTAACGGCGGCATCCCGGAATGGATGTTTACGAAAGGCTGTAAGCTGAGGGAGCAGAACCCAACGTTCATGCACTATGCAGAGGAACTTTACCGGCAGATTTTCACGCAGGTTCAGGGCTTGCAGTGGAAGGACGGCGGCCCGGTTCTTGCTGCCCAGTTCGACAACGAGTATCATGGCCGTGGGGAGTATCTGATGGCGTTGAAGGCCATCGCCCAACGGATTGGCTTCGACCTGCCATTCTACACACGGACGGGCTGGCCGGAGCTTCGCACCCCCGTGCCTTTTGGCGAAATGCTGCCGCTCTATGGTGATTATGCCGACGGTTTCTGGGACAAGGACATCAAGGAGTGCGCGGGAAACTACTACAAGGCGTTTAACTTCAAGGCTTTCCGATCCTCGACGGCCATTGGCACCGACTTGTTAGGAAAGCAGGAGGAAAAGCTGAACAAAGGCGACGAGCAGTATCCCTACTTCACCTGTGAACTGGGTGGCGGCATGGTGACGGCCTATCATCGCCGCCCGTACATTTACCCGGAAGACGCCTACTCCATGGCGTTGGTGAAACTGGGCAGCGGCTCCAACCTGTTGGGCTATTACATGTATCATGGCGGTACGAATCCTGAAGGAAAGCTGCACACGCTCAATGAGTGCCAGACCTCGCCGGGCACGGCCAACAACGACCTGCCCGTGATGACCTACGACTTCCAGGCACCGCTCGGAGAGTTCGGACAGACCTATCCGCAGTATTACCTGCTGCGTCCGTTGCACTTGTTCATGCAGGATTGGGGCGAGGTGCTTGCCCCGATGGAATCGGCGTTTCCGTCTCCGCAAGACCTCAAGAAGGGGGAGGACACGCAGTTGCGCTGGGCATACCGAAGCAAGGACAGCAGCGGTTTCATCTTCGTCAACAATTACGAGCGTCTGCAAAACCTGTCTGAGAAAAAGAACGTGCAACTGGAGGCGTGTGGCGTGAAGTTCCCCAAACTGACCATCCCCGCAGGAACGATGTGCATTTTTCCCGTCAACGTCGATGGAATCAACTATGCCACCGCCCAATTGGTGGCCAAGCGCGAGGGAAAAATCTACATGCAGCAGGTGAAGGGAATACCGACCACCCTCTGCGTCGATGGAAAGACCCTGCGCAATGTGAAGGCAAAGGGGATGGACAAGCCAGTGTATAAGAACATCTACCTGCTGTCTCCCGATGAAGCGGCGCATTTGTTCCTGGCTCCGAAAGCGTTTGAGGATGTCAGCTTGAACGTGACGTGTGAGAAACAGAAGGAAGCCGGGCCGCAGCGCACCATCGTGAAAGGCCCTGCCAAGGTTGCCGTTGCTCCCACCGATGCAGACTATGAGCAGGCCGCCGTCTATCGGGTGCGCGTGGCAAGGGAGGCACTGCAAGGGCCGAAACGCCTGTTGAGCATCACCTATCAAGGCGACTGTGCCCGTCTGTATGCCAATGGCCGCCTGATAGCTGACAACTTCAACTACGGTCGTCCCTTCCTTTTCGGCCTGTGGCGTCTGCCTGCCGATTGCACGGAGTTGGAACTCCGTATCATGCCCATGCAGCCCGACATGCCGGTCTATCTGCCCCGCGAGACGGACAAGACGCTGGGAGAGAACGTCCTGAAAGTGGAGATTGTGGATAGGAAGTAGAAGCCCTTTCTGTTGGAAGATTCACCCGCTTCATCGTACCGTTGGCTCTGCCGAAGGTACTCACGTTCGGAAAAATCGAAGAAATCTTTGCTTTTTCGCTCGCTTAGTCGTATCTTTGCCCCACAAAAAGCAGAAAGCAGTGAAACGTTCCGATTTTGAAATCATGGCACCTGTCGGCTCCCGCGAAAGTTTGGCGGCGGCGATGAAGGCAGGTGCCAATTCTGTATATTTCGGCATTGGCAAACTGAACATGCGTTCGCACAGTGCCAATGCCTTCACCATCGACGATCTGAAGGAGATTGCCGGAATCTGCCATGAGCACGGCATCAAGTCGTACCTCACGGTAAACACCATTATTTACGGAGAAGACCTCCAGACGATGCACGAAATCATTGATGCCGCCAAGGAGGCGGGAATCAGTGCGGTGATTGCCAGCGACGTGGCCGTGATGACCTACTGCCAGTCGGTAGGGCAGGAGGTACACCTGAGCACACAACTGAACATCAGCAATGTGGAGGCCCTGAAATTTTACGCTCAGTTTGCCGATGTGGTGGTGCTGGCCCGCGAACTGAACATGTGGCAGGTGCGCGACATCTACGAGCAGATTGTGGCGCAGCACATTTGCGGCCCCAGCGGTGAGCTGATTCGCATTGAAATGTTCTGCCACGGTGCGCTGTGCATGGCCATCAGCGGCAAATGCTATCTCAGCCTGCAGAATGCGGGTCGCAGCGCCAACCGAGGCGAGTGTGTGCAGATATGCCGCAGGGCTTACGAAGTGAAAGACATCGAGACGGGCACGGAACTGGCCGTAGATAACAAATACATCATGTCGCCCAAGGATTTGAAGACCATCGGCTTCATCGACATCATGATGAACGCTGGTGTGCGGGTGTTCAAGATTGAGGGTCGGGCGAGAGGGCCGGAGTATGTCTATACCGTCGTGAAAGCATACGATGAGGCTATCAACGCCGTCTGCGACGGTACGTTTGCCCAGGCCGACAAGGAAGCGTGGGATCGACAACTCTCCACCGTTTTCAACCGTGGTTTCTGGGATGGTTACTATCAGGGACAACGGTTAGGAGAGTGGTGTGACGTGTATGGCTCGAAGGCCACGGAGAAGAAAGTCTATTGCGCAAAATGCACGAAATACTTTACCAAGATTGGCGTGGCCGAGTTCCTGGTGGAGAACGGGGAAATCAAGGCTACCGACAAGATGCTGGTGACGGGACCGACGACCGGCGCCCTCATACAGCCGGTGGGTGAGCTCCGTGTGGATGACCCGGCGGACTCCCGGAAAAGCTATCCTGTGGAAAAGGCTGTGAAGGGCGACGTTATCAGCATCAAAGTGGATGAGCGGGTGCGCCTGAACGACCGTCTCTATGTGCTGGTGAATGACGAAAGCCAACGCCTCACGCAAAAATAATACCTACAAACACAAACCGATGATGCGATTCTTATTGACAACGTTAGCATTCCTGCTTCTCAGCAGTTCGTTTGCCCAACAGACAGACGAAGAGCTGGCTAGTCTCATGACCTACATGAAGCGGGCGATGCTTTTTAACCAAAGCCTGCCACAGGAAAAAGTGTATCTGCACTTTGACAACACGGGCTATTTCATGGGTGAAACCATTTGGTTCAAGGCATACGTAGTGCGGGCCGACAATCAGTGTCCCACCAGTATGAGCCGGGTGTTGTATGTGGAGTTGGTCAACCCGTCGGGCGACGTGGTGGAGACCCGCAAGTTGGCGGTCAATGGGAATGGTATTGCCTACGGCGACATTAAGTTAGACAGCATTTACGGGACGGGTTTCTACGAGGTTCGTGCCTATACCCGCTATATGACCAACTGGGGCAACGGCGGAATCTTCTCCCGTGTGTTCCCTATTTTCAAGGCACCGAAGACGGAGGGCGACTACTCCCAGATGCTGATGGATGAATATGGCTATCGGAAGCGTCTGCCCAACCTGCGCGATACGTCGGAGGATGCCGACGGCGAAGAGGGTCGGCTGCGCATCCGTTTCTATCCTGAAGGCGGCCACTTCATCAAGGGGGTGCCCTGTCGGGTGGCCTTCTATGTGACCGACAAGTCGGGGCAGTATGTGGAGGCCGGCGGCATGTTGCTCGACCAGCACAAGCAGGCGACGGACGCAGTCAACACGATGCGCGAGGGTAGGGGCCTGTTTCAGTTTACCCCTGACGGTGAGCGTCATTATTTGCGCCTGTCCGACGAGAAAGGACGGCAGTATGACTTCCTTCTGCCAGAGGCCGAGGAGGAGGGCGTGGCCCTGCAACTCAACATGTTGGACGACAATGAGATTTCGGCACTTATGTATAGCTCCCCAGGGTTGCAAGGCCGTCTGCTGGGCTATACCATCATGCACAACGGACGTACACTGCGGGCCGACACTGTGTATGCGGAGCCGGCACAGTTGCTAACCTTCAGCCGTGAGAAACTGCCGGCAGGCGTGAGCCAGCTGACGGTATTCACCAGCGACGGGCAGATTCGGGCAGAGCGCCTGTTTTTCATCTGTCCGCCCCGCAATGCCGAAGACTCCGTCCGCATCACCTCTCCCCAGATGTTCCCGAAACCCTGTGGCAAGGTGACCATCGACATACAGACACGTCCCAAGGCGTTGCTCTCGCTCTCGGTGATGGATGCCGCCACGATGGTGAACGGTGCGGAGGGAAACGCACAGACCTACATGTTGCTGTCGAGCGAACTGAAGGGCTACATCTCGGATCCCGGCTACTATTTTGAGGCGGACGACCGTCGCCACCGCATGGATGCAGACCTGTTGATGATGGTGCAAGGTTGGCGGCGTTACGACTGGGCCATGATGGCGGGCCTGACGGAGAAGGACGAGAACAAAGAGACGGTGCGCACGTCGTTCTTGCCAGAAGGTCCCTTGGGCTTTAATCAGCCGGTGGAGGATAAACTCTATATCTATGGGCAGTTGAAACAGAAGCGGAAAAAGAACTCGGTGGCAAACGTGTGGCTCGACGTGAATCTCTATAACAACCAAGGCTACCACTTTAAGGGAACGGCCAAGACGGATTCGCTGGGCTATTACGCCTTTTCGATGCCTGACGTGGCTGGAGAATACAAAATGCTCATCAATACGGGTGTGGCCGACAAGGACGGTTACTGGAAAGACGTGAACTATTACGTAGGCATTGACCGCCATTTCTCACCGCCTCGCCGTTTGCTCTCACCCCAGGAGACCACTTCGCTGGCGTTGCTGAAGTCGAACTTGTTCCATACGGAGCGGTCGAAGAAGGCTGCAGCTGAAGACCAGGAATATATTCCCATCAACAAGAAGGAGCATGTGTTGCCCACTGTCGTGGTGAAGGCCAAGCGGAAGAGCATCTTTGAGAATGCACGGGCGGCCTGGGCCTCGGAGAAAGAGGCGCAGCATTATGCCTCGCTCTATTACAATGCGGATGAGGATGCCGACCGCTACGCCGACCAAGGCGAGGAGATGCCCACGGTGTATCAGTGGTTGGCTCGCCGGAATCCGTTCTTTGGCGGGACGGACATGCTGGGGCAGTTGGAAGAGAACGTCAGCATGGAAAGTACGGACGAGAGCGTTTTCGGAAACATGGAGGATGTGTTCACGATGGGTGGAGAAGAAGGTGCAGAACCGACCAATGAGCAGGCGACGGAAATGGACAACGATGCCAGTGAAAGCAACAGTCAGGAATTTGAGAATACGGCCAAGCAGCCGCGTATTTATACGGACGGACTGGGTTACAAGAACCGCCCAATTGTCTGGGTACTGGACAATGACTACGCTTCCATCTCCCGTTTCACCGGTCAGATTCAAGGAATGTTTGAGGTACATCGGCCCACCAATCAGGATATGCCGATTTTCCTGGATGAAATCAAGGCCGTCTATATCAGTGAGAATCCCAATGCCTTCAGGAATTGCCTGCTCTGTCCCGACTTGCAGGGACACAACCCTGTGACGGTGTTCCTCTACACGCACATTTCTTTTGCGGTAAAGGCGAAGGGGATGCGAGTCACGCATTTCCAGGGCTATAACGAGCCTTCCACCTTCCAGATGGAGGATTATGGTACGCTTCCGCCGGTCGAGGATTTCCGCCGCACCATCTTCTGGGCGCCAGATGTCTATACCGACGAAACGGGCTATGCCCAGGTGGAGTTCTGGAATAACTCATCGTGCAAGGAGATGCGTGTGTCGTGTGAGGGTATGACGGGTGACGGACGGATGCTGGTGAACGAGTGATGCCACTTCCCGGTTGTCCGTACAAAAGCAAAAACTTAAAAACTAAAATAATATGAGACTACGTTTAATTGTGATGAACTTCCTTCAGTTTGCGGTATGGGGAAGTTACCTGACATCGATGGGGGCCTATTTGGCAACAGCAGGACTTGGCACGGACATTGGAAATTACTATGCTTTGCAGGGCATCGTCTCTATCTTTATGCCTGCCTTGATGGGTATTGTGGCCGACCGCTGGGTACAGGCACAGCGGCTGTTGAGTTTTTGCCACATGATGGCCGCAGTGTTCATGGGACTTTGCGGATGGATAGGCCTGCAGGCAGAGACGACGGGAGGCGAGGTGAACGGCAGTCTGCTTTTCGCACTCTACGCCGTCAGCGTAGCCTTCTACATGCCGACGCTTGCACTGAGCAACTCGGTGGCCTACACAGCCTTGGACAAGGCGGGGCTGGACACGGTGAAGGCTTTCCCACCCATCCGTGTCTTTGGTACGGTAGGTTTTCTTTGCGCAATGTGGTTGGTGGATGGCCTTGGCATCATCAACAGTCCCTTGCAGTTCTTTGAGTCTGCCATTTTTGGACTGCTGATTGCGGCGTATTCCCTGACATTGCCGTCATGCCCCGCAAAACGTAACAATGCTTCGCAGTCGTTGCTGGAGGCGTTCGGCCTGAAGGCATTCACGTTGTTCCGTGAGAAGAAGATGGCCTTCTTTTTCATCTTCTCTTTTATGTTGGGCGTCAGTCTGCAAATCACCAACGGTTATGCCAATCCGTATATCCAGTCGTTTGGCGAAAATCCCGAATACCAAGGCATGTTCTTCGTGGAGCATAGCAACCTGCTCGTCAGCCTGAGCCAAGTGAGCGAAACGCTTTGTATTCTGCTGATTCCGTTCTTCCTCGGTCGGTTTGGCATCAAGAAGGTGATGCTGATAGCCATGCTTGCCTGGGTGGGACGCTTTGGCTTCTTCGGTCTTGGCAACCCTGGCCCCGGCGTTTGGCTCTTCATCCTCAGCTGCATTGTCTATGGTGTGGCCTTCGACTTCTTTAACGTGTCGGGTTCCCTGTTTGTCGATAAGGAGACCGACGTGTCGATACGTTCCTCGGCACAAGGGCTTTTCATGCTGATGACGAACGGTCTGGGTGCCACTTTCGGTTCTTTGGCGGCAAAAGCCGTTATCAACCGTCTGGTCTATGCCGAAGGACTTTCCGTCGCGCAGCAGGCCGCAGGTTGGCAGACGGCTTGGTACATCTTTGCCGGCTATGCCCTTGTGGTGGCTGTGGCTTTTGCTATCTTATTCGAGTATAAATACGTGAGAAATGATGGGTAATGATTTTGACATAAGGAATGAACGGACAAAGTCGGATCGCGACTTTGAACAGGCTTTGCGCCCCCTGCGCTTTGAGGATTTCGCCGGACAACAGAAAGTGGTGGAGAACCTGAGAATCTTCGTGGAGGCCGCCAAGTACCGGGGCGAACCGCTCGACCACACGTTGCTCCACGGCCCTCCCGGATTGGGAAAGACCACGTTGAGCAACATCATTGCCAATGAACTGGGTGTGGGCTTCAAGGTGACCAGTGGCCCCGTACTGGACAAACCAGGCGACTTGGCCGGCATCTTGACGTCGCTGGAAGAAAACGATGTGCTCTTCATCGACGAGATTCACCGCTTGTCCCCTGTGGTGGAGGAATACCTCTACAGTGCCATGGAGGACTATCGCATTGACATCATGATAGACAAAGGCCCTTCGGCACGTTCCATCCAGATAGACCTCAGCCCCTTCACGTTGGTGGGAGCCACGACCCGCAGCGGTTTGCTGACGGCTCCCCTGCGGGCTCGTTTCGGTATCAATATGCACTTGGAGTATTACGATGCCGATACACTCCGGGGCATTGTCCTGCGCAGTGCGCACTTGTTGGGCGTTCCTTGCGACTTTGATGCCGCCGCCGAGATTGCTTCCCGTTCCCGTGGTACGCCTCGTATTGCCAACGCCCTCTTGCGCCGTGTCCGTGACTTTGCCCAGGTTCGTGGCAACGGCACCATCAACCTTGCCATTGCCCACGTCGCCCTTGAAGCTTTGAATATTGATAAGTTTGGGCTTGATGAGATTGACAACAAGCTGCTGTTGACCATCATCGATAAATTCAAGGGAGGTCCCGTCGGCATCGGCACCATCGCCACGGCCATCGGAGAAGACCCCGGTACCGTGGAAGAGGTGTATGAGCCGTTCCTTATTAAGGAAGGCTTTATCAAACGCACCCCCCGGGGCCGTGAAGTCACCGATTTGGCCTATAAACATCTGGGGCGTAGTCCGTATGTGAATCCCAAAGATGGAATGCCGAGCCTTTTTGATTAAGAGTTCCCCCCTTTTGCCTCTGCACAGGACTAAACTCACTGCCGGACGGTAGGCAAAACCTGATAAAATGAAAGTTTTCACCTTATTTATTAGGATGAGAACTTTTTTTTTTTCTACCTTTGCGCCCGAATTTGAAAAAATGAACAAAACATGCAGAAGAACCTTGTCATCGTGGAGTCTCCCGCTAAGGCGAAAACTTTGGAGAAATTCCTGGGGAAAGATTATAAAGTAATGTCCAGCTACGGGCATATACGTGACTTGAAGAAGAAGGAGATGAGTGTTGATTTGACGGATTTCTCGCCTCAATACGAAATACCCCTTGATAAATATAAGGTGGTTGAAAGCCTTCGCCAAAACGCCAGGGATGCCCAAACCGTTTGGCTTGCATCCGATGAAGACCGTGAGGGAGAAGCTATCTCGTGGCATTTGAGCCAGGTCTTGGGACTTGACCCATCCATTGCCAAACGCATCGTTTTCCACGAAATCACTAAGAAGGCCATTCTTGAGGCCATTGAGCACCCCCGGACCATTGACATGGGGCTGGTCAACGCACAGCAAGCTCGCCGTGTGCTTGACCGCATCGTCGGTTTCAAGCTTTCCCCCGTACTTTGGAAAAAGCTGAAACCCAGCCTCTCTGCCGGACGTGTGCAGTCTGTGGCCGTTCGTCTGATTGTTGAGCGGGAACGTGAGATTGAGCGATTCCAAACCGAGAGCAGTTTCCGTGTCCATGCCGTATTCATGGTTGATGGCCAGCCCATTAAGGCCGCCTTGAACCACAACTTCAAGACCGAGGCCGAGGCCAAAGCCTTTTTGGAAATGTGCGACCGCCAGCAGTTTGTCATTACGGACGTGGAGAAGAAGCCCGTGAAGCGATTCCCGGCCCCTCCCTTCACCACCTCCACCCTGCAGCAGGAGGCTGCCCGCAAACTGGGCTTCACGGTGGCGCAGACCATGATGGTTGCCCAACACTTGTACGAAAGCGGTTTCATCACCTACATGCGTACCGACTCAGTCAACCTCTCCAGTCTCTGCATCAACACGACCAAGGAGGAAATCATTCAGAATCTTGGCGAAAAATACAGCCATCCCCGTCAGTTCCATACCAGTAGCAAGGGAGCGCAGGAAGCCCACGAGGCCATTCGCCCCACCAACATCTCCGACCACGAGATTGAAGGCACCGTCCAGGAACGCCGCCTTTATGACCTCATCTGGAAGCGCACCGTTGCCTGCCAGATGGCCGAGGCCGAGGCCGAGAAGACAACCATCATGATTTCCTTGAAGTCAGGCGCCCCCCAGACAGTTACAGGCGAAGACTTGTGTTTTACGGCTACGGGCGAGGTCATCACCTTCGACGGTTTCCTCCACGTGTATCGTGAGAGCCTTGACGACGATTCGCTGTCTGAGGAAATCGAGGAAGGCTTGCTGCCTGCCGTTGAAG
Organism: uncultured Bacteroidaceae bacterium; assembly: GCA_905236065.1. Lineage (GTDB taxonomy): Bacteria > Bacteroidota > Bacteroidia > Bacteroidales > Bacteroidaceae > Minthosoma. The sequence continues at coordinate 16,903 of CAJONZ010000040.1, forward strand.
TCGGTGCCGTTCTCGACGCACAGTCCATCACGGCCACCGAGCGTTTCACCCAGCATCCCCTGCGCTTTACCGAGGCCAGCCTGGTAAAGAAGTTGGAAGAGTTGGGCATTGGCCGTCCTTCCACCTACGCACCTACCATCTCCACCATCCAGCAGCGTGAGTATGTGGAGAAAGGGGACAAGAAAGGGGAGGACGTTACCTATTCCATCATCTCGCTGAAGGATGGGAAAATCTCTACCAAACACAAAACCGAGACTTTTGGAAACGAGAAGGGGAAACTCCTTCCCACCGACATAGGAATGGTTGTCAACGATTTCCTGATGGACAACTTCGCCGACATCATCGATTACAATTTTACCGCACGGGTCGAAAAAGACTTCGACGACATCGCCGAGGGCAAAGAGGATTGGCAGCAAATGATAGCCGACTTCTACAGCCAATTCGAACCGATGATTGACCAGACCCTTCAGCAGAAATCCGAGCACAAGGTCGGCGAGCGCATTCTCGGCACCGACCCGGCCACGGGCAAACCTGTCAGTGTCAAGATTGGTCGCTTCGGCCCGATGGTTCAGATAGGCATCGCCAACGACACCGACAAGCCTCGCTTTGCCCAGCTTGGCAAGGAGCAGTCCATGCAGACCATTACCCTGGAAGAAGCCCTCGACCTCTTCAAGCTGCCTCGCACACTGGGCACCTTCGAGGAGAAGCCCGTCGTCGTCGGCACAGGACGTTTCGGAGCCTACGTGCTGCATGACAAAAAGTACGTCTCCATTCCCAAGGACATCGACCCCGTCACCCTCACGCTCGACCAAGCCACACAGCTCATCCTGGAGAGACGCCAGTCCGAGCAATCCAACCACATCAAGGCGTTCGCCGAGGATGCCGAGCTTGAAGTGATGAACGGTCGTTTCGGCCCTTACCTCAAATATCAGGGAACCAACTACAAAATTCCACGCACCATCAAAGACCCTTCTGCCCTCACCTACGAGCAGTGCATGGAAATCGTGAACAAGAAAACGAAAAGTTAAGACACCTCTCCACCATTCTCAAGCCTTTTAAACCCCTCAAGCCCCTCCCGATTTTATGAAGCGCATCATCCTCTTAGGCTACATGGGCGCAGGGAAAACCACCATTGGTAAGGTCCTTGCCCGTGAGTACAAGCTCGATTTCTACGACCTCGACTGGTACATCGAAGACCGCTTCCACAAGAAAATCCCCGACATCTTCGCCACCGAAGGCGAGGCGCGGTTCCGTGAGATTGAACGGAAAATGCTCCATGAGGTGGCCGAGTTTGAGAATGTCGTCATCAGTTGCGGCGGCGGAACTCCCTGCTTCTTCGATAACATGGCCTACCTGAACCGTCAGGGCGAGACCGTCTTCCTGAATGCCGCTCCCCACGTCCTGAAGGAGCACCTGCTGATGGGAAAATCCGTTCGCCCACTCATTCAGGGAAAATCTCCCGACGAACTGGAATCCTTTGTGGCCGAGAACATCCAGTCCCGTCTTCCCTTCTACACCCAGGCCAAGCACACACTCAATATTGACGTCATCCACACCCGTGAGCAGATACTCAATTATTCACGCATCATCTGGGACTTGACGGAACGCCCAACAAATGATTTTTAAACTTTAAACCTTTTGCTTTCAAATGAGAAAGTGGCGCATTGAAGACTCCAACGAACTCTATGGCATCAACGGCTGGGGAGTCAATTATTTCCACATCAACGAGAAGGGAAATGTAGCTGTAACACCCAACAAAGACGGCGTAGAGGTCGATCTCAAGGAAGTCATGGACGACCTGGCTCTCCGCGACGTGTCGGCCCCCGTGCTCGTCCGCTTCCCCGACATCATCGACAACCGCATCGAGAAAACGTCCACCTGCTTCACCAAGGCGGCCAAGGAGTACGGCTACACGGCGGAGAACTTCATCATCTACCCCATCAAGGTCAACCAGATTTCTCCCGTCGTCGAGGAAGTCATCAAACACGGCAAGAAGTTCAACCTCGGACTGGAGGCCGGCTCCAAGCCCGAACTCCACGCTGTGCTCGCCGTCAACATGGATAGCGATTCCCTCATTGTTTGCAACGGTTACAAAGACCAGGACTACATTGAGCTTGCCCTGCTTGCCCAGAAGATGGGTAAGCGCATCTACATCGTCGTCGAGAAATTCAACGAGCTTGAAATCATCACCCGGACGGCCAAGAAACTCGGCGTCCGCCCCAACATGGGCATCCGCATCAAGCTTGCAGCCTCCGGCTCTGGCAAGTGGGAAGAGAGCGGTGGCGATGCCAGCAAGTTCGGCCTCACCTCTGGCGAATTGCTGATAGCGCTGAAATATATAGAGGAGAACGACATGAAGGACTGCCTGAAGCTCATCCACTTCCACATCGGCAGCCAGATAACCAAGATACGCCGAATCCAGAACGCCCTGCGCGAAGCCAGCATGTTCTATGTGCAGCTCCACAAGATGGGCTTCGACGTGCAGTTCGTCGATTGCGGCGGCGGACTCGGAGTTGATTACGACGGCTCCCGCTCCAGCAACTCCGAGAGCAGCGTCAACTATTCCATCCAGGAGTACGTCAACAACTGCGTCTATACCTTCGTTGAGGCTGCCAATGCCGCCGACATTCCCCAGCCCAACATCATCACCGAGGGTGGACGCTCCCTCGCCGCCCATCACAGTGTGCTTATCATGGAGGTGCTGGAGACCACCGAGGTGCCCGCCATGCCCGATGAGTTCGTCGTCGGCGAGGACGACCACGAACTGGCCAAAGACCTCTACGACATCTGGTGCAACCTCAACGTGCGCAACATGCTGGAAAACTGGCACGACGCCCAGCAAATCCGCGAGGAGGCTCTCGACCTCTTCGCCCATGGCATCCTTGACCTCCGTACCCGTGCCGAGATTGAGCGCATGTACTGGGCCGTTGCCCGCGAGGTCAACACCCTGGCCCACACCATGAAACACGTGCCCGAGGAGTTCCATTCGCTCGACAAGAACCTGGCCGACAAATATTTCTGCAACTTCTCCCTCTTCCACTCCCTGCCCGACAGCTGGGCCATCGACCAGATATTCCCCATCATGCCCATCCAGCGGCTCACCGAACGGCCCGACCGCAACGCCACCTTGCAGGACATCACCTGCGACAGCGACGGAAAAATTGCCAATTTCGTCATCGAGAGCGGCGTCAGCCACTTCATCCCCGTCCACTCGTTCGACAAGAAGCGCGGAGCCTACTACATCGGCGTCTTCCTCGTCGGAGCCTATCAGGAGATTCTGGGCGACATGCACAATCTCTTTGGCGACACCAATGCCGTACACGTCACGACCGACAAGGACGGCTACCACATCAAGAACGTCATCGACGGAGAGACCGTGGCCGACGTCCTCAGCTACGTGCAGTACGAACCGAAGAAGCTGGTTCGTTCCCTTGAAGTCTGGGCTAAGCAAGCCATCAAGGAGGGGAAAATCACCCTGGAGGAAGGCAAGGAGTTTCTGGATACCTACCGCAGCGGACTCTACGGCTACACCTATCTGGAATAATGCCCCTTTTCCGAGGGCGCAATGGCCGAAAATGAAGGGTTTTTCGGGTTGGAAACGATTTTTTTTGCTTGTAATATGAAAAAGATGGGAAAAAATTTCTCGGAAGAGATTTTTTTTCCCATCTTTGCGACCTAAACTCGCTCATAGGGGCCGAAAGCCAGCGCCACCAAGCGGGAAACCTTAACAGGCCGACAACGACTGACTGATAGACACAATAGTAACCAATCACTATATTTATTAACTAATTAAATTAAATCCACATGAAGAAACTTTTTACTTATGCTTTTTCAGCATTGTTTATGCTGGGAGCGGTGAATGTCTTTGCACAGGATGAGGAAGATGTAACGAATTACATCGCCAACCCCGGTTTCGACGAGGACATCACCTTCGGTATCGATGGTTCTTGGAAAGAAACTATTGACAAGAAGAGCCTGAGTGACCGTAGTGAGGCATGGATTGCAGAGGACAGCACCATTTATGCCCACACAAAGTCAAGCAGTTCACAGAGCCGTCCCGACGGTCGTAAGGCCGACGCCGTAAACGGTTTTATTGGCCGCGTAAATGGTTGGACGATTGAGTCTAACCAGGACTTCCCAAAGTGCGAGTGGGTGTATTTCGGTACAGTGCCCTACGACTTGGCTAACCAGGCTATTCCTATCGCCGACGATGGTACGACCTATCTGGAGGTTCCTACCCGTCCAGAGGCTGACGCAGGCGAGGACAACAAGGCTTTCGTCTATCTGCGTGCAGGTTGGGGCGGACGCGCTGTGTATAAGCAGGTGGTGAAGCTGCCTTGCGCACAGTATCGTCTGGAGTATTGGGCTATCAACCTGAACAAGAATGCATCCAATGGTAAGAACCTGTCAAAGGTTATCTGCCGTAAGGATGTGTTTGCCGACGAGACAGGTTTCAACGACCAGGAATGGACGCTGCACACCATCGAGTTTACGCCGACTTCCGAGTTCACCATCCAGTTCGGTTTTGAGTCTTCAGGCGGTTCGGGCAGCAACCCGTTCCTTTGCATTGATGGTATCAAGCTGTACAAGATTGGCGAGGCCGACGAGGTTGAGTTGCTTTCTTCCGACCTGAACGACCTTGTAGATAGCCTCATGGCCATTTGCGATGAGTCACCAATCGTTGAATATTCAGGCTTGGTGGCTGAAGGACAGAATTACGGTGGCGACATTCTGGCAGAAGTGGACGACGACGTAGATGCACTGAACGTTACCATTGCCCAGATGAAGGCTAAGATTGCTGAGTTCCAGGCAGCGAAGGATCTGATCAACCAGTTCGACTCGCTCGTGCTGATTGTTGACGACTACCTGAATCTGGATCCCGACCAGCAGTTTGCTGGCATCGACGTGCTGAACAACGACGTGGAGTCTATCCGTGACATCGTAAACGAGGACAACGAAGAGTTGAGCATCGATGAGTTCAAGAAGCAGCTTGCCGCTTTGCAGAAGGCTATCAACGACTACCGCTATTCTCAGCCCGCATCGAAGGAAGAGCCTGCTGATTACACATTCCTGATTGAGAATCCGAAGTTCGTACAGGTGAACCCAGACGACAGCAAGGATTTGAGCAAGAGTGCATGGTACATTGGCCAGGAGGGTGGTGACCAGCGTTTCCACACAGGTCTGACCGACAACGAAGGCAGCCCGATTACTGCATGGAATGCATGGCGCAACAACCTGACTTCCACTGCTCAGTCTGTTTCCATCAACCAGGATTTGGTAGATCTGCCCAATGGCTTCTACACGGTCACTGCCGACCTTTGCACACAGGATGGTTGTATCTCCGACCAGCACGTATATGCAAACGGTACGATTCAGTCTGTTGAGTCTCCAGTGATGACCGAGACAGGTTGGGAACCCTACGTATGGGAGACCCTGACAACGGCTATGGTTGTCGTAACCGACGGTAAGCTGACGATTGGCGTTATTGGTCACGGCGACGCCGACACACCCGACCAGCATGGTGGTTCAAACACTGACGCTCGTCGTGGTTGGTTCTGCGCAACGAACTTCAAGCTGAACTACCTCGGTGAGGCTACAGCCGATGAGATTGCTGCCATCAAGGCCGCTAAGTTCGAGGCTGCCGAGGCTCAGGCTGCGGCTATGCACCTCGCTGCCGACAAGGTTGCCTTCCAGACTGCTATCGCAGCTGCCAAGGAGACAGAGGACTTTGCAGCACTGAACGAGGCAATTGCCGAGGCTGAGGCTTCTGAGACCGACTATGTAAATGTAATCAACGGCTCTTACAAGGCACTCCAGGATTCCATCGCCAAGTTCGAGGGTTCCGACCCAGCTAAGGTTAGCCAGGTTGTAGTTGACCTGACAACGGCCTACTTGGTATGCGACACAGCTTCCTACAAGGGCACGGGTGTTTACACGAATATTCTGCAATACTACTTGAACAATGTGGATCCGGCTATCTACAATGCAAGCCAGGAGAAGTACAACAAGCCAGAGAGCAAGCAGATTGTAACCGACGCTATCAGCGGTGTGGTTGCTGAACTGATGGCTATCACGGCACTCCCAACCACCGAGTACCTCGACGCTGAGATTGCCAAGATTACTGCCGCTTTGAACCTCGCTGCTGCTGCTGACGTTGAGTACGGCGCAGGCAAGGACGTAACGGCTTACATCGTGAACGCCGCCATTACGGATGCCAATGCTACAGGCTGGACAGTCAACAAGGTTGTAGGCGACGGCAATGGTGCCAAGAATGGTCAGGCCAAGAACGACGACGGCGACGACTACTACATCGACACCTACAACAGTGTTCCGGGTGCTGTACGCGCTACTTACTACCAGACTCTCAACGTTCCGAACGGTATCTATGAGTTCTCTGCCGACCAGCGTAATGCAGGTGGTGGTTACTACCTCTTCGCTTCTACCGCAGCTCCTACGCAGAATGAGACGGAAGAACTCATTCTCGACACGGAAGCTACGAACGTTCTCTCACTGGCCAAGCTGAAGACTACAAACGTGGCTAAGTACATCTCTGCCCTCTACCCAGACTCTATCGGTGCTTACGCCGACACTTACGGTGAATACTGGATGCAGGCTGCCGACCTCTACCTGAGACTGACGGGCATTGAGGGTGCAACCGAGGATGTGACGGCTTACGATATGATTTCTGACGTTACAGCCGGTGATGCCATCGAAGGCTATGAGGCTGAGTGGAAGATTCTCTCTGCAAACGGCGGTAAGGGTCGTGGCTGGTTCAGCAACAAGCTGCAGATTGAGGTTACAGACCACGTTCTGACCGTGGGTGTTTCCAACGACTCTGTCTTCACGGCTGGTCTGCTTGACACAGACAACAACGCAACCGTTCCATTCACTGGTACTTGGTTCTCTGCCAACGACTTCAAGCTCGTGATGCTTTCCGAGGGTGACAACGCCGACTGGAGCATCGTTACCGAGATTGAGACCGTGGCTACTGCTCCTGAAAAGTCTGAGGTTGTAGCTATCTACGCCTTCGGCGGTCAGCAGGTTGCTACCCTGCAGAAGGGTCTCAACATCGTGAAGTATGCCGATGGTACAGTGAAGAAAGTATTTGTTCGCTAACCGTAGGACTTACACATTATCTAAATAGAATGGAGGCATCGGAATTTTTTCCGATGCCTTTTTTACGCTTTGTCCCGACGCTTCTTTGCCGTTTAAAGATAAAATTGTAATTTTGCCGCTGATTTTAAATTAAAAAGCCCAACGCAACGTCGTCCGTAGGCATCCCCTCGTTCTCCGAGGGGAAAGGCTGCGGGCCGTCGAGCTTGCCCGCAAAAGAAGGGCAGGGGGCGATGGGCAGTTTTTTCTTCTTATGGCAACACTGAAATCACTTGCAAAAGATACGGCAATCTATGGACTTTCGTCCATCATAGGCCGCTTCCTGAACTATCTGCTGGTGCCGCTTTATACCTATACGCTGAAAAGCTGTAGCGACTACGGCATTGTGAACGACCTTTATTCCCAGTCGGCCTTGCTGCTCGTTGTCCTGACCTTCGGCATGGAGACCACGTTTTTCCGTTTCATCAGCAAGGAAGAACGCCCTCTGGATGTCTTCGGCACCTCGCTCATCATGGTAGGCTCTGTGGCAGCCTTGTTCCTGCTGCTTGTGTTTGGCACTTTGCCCTGGCTGGCCGGCAGTTTGGGCTATGCCGAGCACCCTTGGTATGTCGGCATGATGGCCGTCGTGGTGGCGATGGACGCATTCCAGGCCATTCTTTTCAGCTATCTGCGCTACCAGAAGAAAGCCATCCGCTTTGCCTCGCTGAAGATGCTCTTCATCCTCATCAACTGTACGCTGAATTTTCTGGCTTACGTCGTCGTGCCGAGATTCTTGGAGGACTGGCCCATCACCGTGGCCTATACCTTTGCCATCAATCTGGTGAGCACGGGCATCATCATGCTGTGCTTCCTGCCGGAGCTGCGCCAATCTCCCTGGCGTTTCGATGTCGGTTACTGCAAGCCCATGTTGCGATACACCTGGCCGATGTTGGTACTGGGCATCGCGGGCATCCTCAATCAGGTGGCTGGTCAGCTCTTGTTGCCGCGTGTCTTGGAGAAAGAGGCCGGACGCACGGCCTTGGGCATTTACGGTGCCTGCGTGAAGATAGCCATGATTATGGCCATGATTACGCAAGCCTTCCGCTATGCCTACGAGCCGGTGGTGTTTGCAGGGCATAACGACAAGAACAACCCGGAGCTTTTGGCTAAGACCATGAAGTTCTTCATCATCTTCACCCTGCTGGCATTTCTCTGTGTGATGGGCTATATGGACATCTTGCAGCGCATCATCGAGGAGAAATACCGTGAAGGCTTGAGCATCGTCCCCATCGTCATGGTGGCAGAGATTATGATGGGTATTTATTTCAACCTCTCTTTCTGGTACAAACTCATCGACAAAACGATATACGGGGCATGGTTCTCCCTCAGCGGCTGTGCCGTCTTGCTCACCGTCAACCTCCTGTTCATCCCGCAGTATGGTTACATGGCCTGTGCCTGGGCGGGTGTGGCCGGCTATGCCACGAGCATGTTGCTCAGTTATTTCGTGGGACAGCGCAAGAATCCCATTCCCTATCCGCTGGGTAGCATCTTCTTCTATGTCCTCCTGACGGCAGCCCTATTTGCCGTGATGGCGTATGTCTCGCCGCATCTCTCCCTCATCGCCCGCCTCGCCGTCAACACCCTCCTGATAGGGGTCTTCTTGGCCACCATCCTCTATCGGGACCTCCCCCTGCAATCCCTCCCCATCCTCAAACGCTTTTTCTGAGTAATCAGAGTAATCCGAATAATCTGAGTAATCTGAATCCTAGATACTCCTTTAAATCAAAAAATATGAGAAAAAAAACCTTGCTTTCACTCTCCTTCCTCATCCTTCAGTGGTTCTTTGCGACCCAGGCCCGCGCCGACGAAGGCATGTGGATGATTTCCAACCTCTCCGCCCACACCGACTCGGTGCTGCACAGCATGGGACTGGAACTTTCCCGTGAACAACTCTACAACACCACCGGGGCCCCCTGTCTCAACAACGCCATCTTGCAGTTCGACGGCGGTTGTTCGGCCAGCGTGGTCTCGCCTTACGGACTGGTCTTTACCAACCACCACTGCGGCTATTCGTCCATCCAGCAGCATTCCAGCCCCAAGCACGACTACCTGACCAACGGCTTCGTGGCCAAAAGCTTCAAGCACGAACTGCCCAACGAGGACATGTACGTGCTCTTCCACCTGAAGACCATCGACGTCACCGACCGCATCCTCTCTGCCGTTCCCGACACGGCGGACTTTGCCCGACGCGCCGAGGTCATCGACTCTGTCTCCATGGTACTTACCGACGAGGTGGAAGACGAGAAGCAATTCATCCAGGCCGAGGTCAATCCTTTCTTCGGCGGGTCGAAATTCTACCTCACGGTTTATCAGCGTTACAACGACGTCCGTCTGGTCTATGCCCCGCCATCCTGCCTGGGCAAGTACGGCGGCGACACGGACAACTGGATGTGGCCGCGCCAGACCTGCGACTTCTCGGTCTTCCGCATCTATGCCACCCCCGACGGAAAGCCTGCCAACTACAGCAAGAAGAACGTGCCACTGCGTACCGAGAACTACGTGAAAATCTCCACGCAGGGCTACCGCGACGGCTCCTATTGCATGACCTTGGGCTACCCCGGCGGCACGGAACGCTACCTCAGCAGCTATGGCATCGAGAGCCAGATGCAGAACTATAACGCCGTCATGTACGGAGCCCGCACCCAGCTCCTCAACGTCATCCAGGAGGCACAACGCCGCAGCGATGCCTTCCGCATCATGTATGCCACCAAGCAGTCGCACTGTTCCAACTACTGGAAATTCTCATTGGGCCAGAACCAGGCACTCGAAAACCTCGGCGTCATCGCCGAGAAGCAGGCCTTGGAGGCACAGGTTCGCCAGTGGATTGCCGCCGACACGCTGAAACATGCCCGCTATGTCGGTGTGCTCGATTCGCTCCAGCGGCTTCATGCCGATTACGCCGACCACACCAAGGCCATGACCCTCTGGCAGGAGTGTTTTTACAGCTCCTCCGACATCCTTCGTTTCATCTATCGCAACATCATGTCCGTGATGGGCAATGGCACCGCCCATTCCTTCCGCGAACGGATGGAGAAAGCCTACAAGGACATTGATGTCGAGACGGACAAGAAGATTCTGAAGACCATGCTCGGCTACTACATCGCTCAGTGCCCCGACACGTCCTACCTGCCCAAGCAGGCCATGGCGAAGATTGATTCCGTCTTTGGCGGCGACGTCAACGCCTTCGTCGAGGACCTTTACGCCAAGTCCATCTATGCCAACCCCAAGGCCCTCGCCAAGGTGAAGCATTTCAGCGACACCCTCGAAGACCCCATGGTGGATATGGCTTTCTACCTCTTCTCCGCGCTCAACTACACCCGTAACAATCGCACCGACGACTTTGAGCGACTCCTTGGCGACGCCATCCGCGAGATGAACCACGACCATGAGTACTATCCCGATGCCAACTTCACCCTGCGTCTCAGCTATGGCCTTTGCAAGCCCATCGACCCCGTGCTTCTGGCCGCCGAGAAAGCCAAGTCCAAGGGGCAGAACGGCATGTTGCAGCAGACCAACCTCGATGCCCAGTCCCTGGTGGCAGAGAGTGACCGCCTTTACACCACCAAGGCCTCCTTCCTCAACAAGCACGACAAGAATCCTGGCGAGTGGGACTTCCGGGTCATTCCGTCTGTCCTGGAATGGATGCGCAGCGGAAAGGTCTCCCAGCGCTATCTCGACCCCGAGACCGGCGAATTGCCCCTCTGCTTCCTCACCACCAACGACATCACGGGTGGAAACTCCGGCTCCGGCATGTACGACGGCAAGGGCCGCCTGATTGGCCTGGCCTTCGACGGCAACTGGGAGGCCATGTCCGGCGACATCAAGTTCGACACCCGCCTGCAGCGTTGCATCGGTGTTGACATCCGCTGGGTCCTCTCCGTCATGGAGGACTACAGCCATGCCACCCGCCTCATCGAAGAACTAACCATCGAATAAAATAAACAAAAATGAAACACCTACTACTAACCACTCTGACCTTCATGGCCTTCCCGCTGCTCTCGTTAGCGGGTTCCAAAGTGACCTATCACGCGAGCATCACCCGCGACGCCTCCCGCGACGTGGATTCCCCCACCGTGTTGCGAGCCTCCGTCAACGCCCTGTGCGACGCCTTCAACCGTCCTTCCGAGGAATCCTTCGAGAAGGGCCTTGCCTCCGGCACCATCAAGTTCATCGCCCGGCAAGGCACCACCTCCTCCTTCTACACCCAATCCACCTACGGCACCTACGGCCAGTGGTTCACGGCACGTTCCATTGCCTGCACCGCCAGCAGCAACAACCGTCGGGTGGCCTGCCAGTACAGCGGCGGCTTCTTCCACCTCATCCACCTGCCCGGTAAGGCCGTGGCCGGCGACACCTACACCTTCACCCAGCTCTTCGTGCAGGCGGCGGACACCGTCGAATACCTCTTCACCGTCACCCTCGGCTCGTTCGACCGGGCCACCTCCGACCAGCCCGCCTACGAGGAAGTCATCGACCACCGTGCCGACATCCTCGACAGCTGGCCCGTCCGTCCGCTCATGCGGCAGAACGAAGGGGCCTACCTCCCGCAGAACTATCTGCAGGTCAGTCCCGGCGACGACGCCACCTTCTATGCCGCTTACGACACGACGGCCTACAAGACCTTTACCCTCAAGGTGGCCAACCGCCTGGGCAAGTCGCTCCGGGGCTATAACAAGAATCCCTACACGTTGAAGGGCGTCAAAGCCTCCGACGGCGGTTACTACACGGTGACAGTCCGCCTCGTTGACAACAACGGCAAGATTACCCTCCACGACTGCCTCTACTTCCTCGACGTGCTGGAGCAGCCCCTGGGCAGTGCCTTCTCCTGGGAAGGGCGCATCCCGCAGTTCTCCCACGACTGGAAGTCCGATGCCAAGTTCAACTATGGCGTCTATAACACCCCCACCAAGAACCTGGGCGACGTGGCAGCCACCGACCGTTCGGGCAAAGCCGTCAACCGCGTCGATGGCGAGTGGTGGACCTGCGTCTGGGGTTCCGACCTCAACAGGGAGGCCGGTGCCTACAATTCCGCTGAAGTGCGCAAGGCCGCCGAGAACATGATGAAGAAGTACGATGAAGACTTCGCTTATATCCGCAACGAGATGGGCTGGCCGCCCGACCTCCGTGCCCGCAACGGCTACCGCTCCCTGGTCTATATCTTCGGTTCCGGCCTGCGCAACGACAACACGGCCAACACCGAGAAGGGTGGCTATCAGTCAGCCATCTGGTACAGCGACGCCGCCACGGGCATCTCGGCCAACTGGCCCTGCGTCTGGGCAAGCTACTACCCCTTCTCCCGCTTCCGCGACGATGCCGACAGCAAATGGAGCGACGGAGACTACCAGCGCGAGGCCATGGTCCATGAAGGCATCCATGCCATCTTCGCCGACCTCGGCACCTGCCATAAGTCCAGTTGGTTCCACGAGGCCGGCAACACCTGGCTCCAGTCAGCCATGAACAGCCTGCGCGACAACGTCTATGGCACCCCCGGCTTCCTCGATGCCTGTCCGTTCATTGCCCCCTTCATGCCCATCGAATGCTATTCCGGCTGGTTGCAGGACGGCTCCTTCGGCGGCCCGCAGGCCGAGGGCGTGAACATGTACAACGGCAGCGGACAGCAAATCTGCACGTGGCGCAACCTCCTGGGCGGCACCCAGTATGGCAATGCCTTCCCCATCATCCTGGGCGAAATCTGCGGCAAGGGCAGCATCCCCTGGATATGGCGCAACTGCACCGACTACGTGCTCAAGGGCATCGGCAGCCTCCTCGGCGAGGAAACCATGCGTCAGCTCATCCTGCAATACCGTTCCCGCATGACCACCTTCGACATTGGTGGCTGGAAACCCGGCTACCGTGCAATCGTCGATGGCGACATGGGCGTGACCGTCAAGCCTGAGTGGGAGCCCTACTGGATCAACGTGGAGCCTTACAAACTGAGTCCCTACCAGCGGATGAAGAAGAACGACGCCTCCGGCTGGCTGGCTCCCGACTCCCTCACCACGCCCGGATGGTCAGGTGCCAACATCATCCCCATCCATGTGGATTCCAAGGCCAACAGCGCCACGGTCGAGTTCCGCCCCGAGGACACCGAAATGCGGGCCCAGCTCTGCTACGTCACCCGCGACGGCAAGAACTACTACAGTCAGCCCGCCCACTGCGGTAAGCTGCGCATCGACCTGACCGACCGTCCCGCCAACGAGGTCGTCTTCCTCGTGGTCTGCAACACCGACTACATCTTCAAGAACGACGAGATTCAGCGCAAGCACCACTGGGACTACCGCGTCCGCCTGCTCGACGGCGCACTGGCCACCGCCGACAACTTCTGCCGTTGGTATTTCAACGAGCAGACCATCACAGACCCTGCCTACAACGAGGACGTGGCCCGTGCCGAGAAACAGGCTTCGTCGCTGACCGTCGCCGACCTCGCCGTGCTCATCTCGGACTACCTGCAGGCGGCTCCCTCCGTCTCGCTCACCGACCTCACCGCCCGCATCGACGACTATCTCTCGCAGGGTAACATCAAGCGCCGCGCCGCGTTCGCCGGACGGCCTGCCATCCCTGGCGACAACGGCGTGAAGCTGCTCACGGGCTACTGCCTGGCCGGCCATCCCCTCCGTGTGCAACTGGCCGACGGCCTTTCGTCCGCCGACGTTCGGGTCAACATGCTCGGACTCTCCGGCATCGTCGCCGCCGACGCCCCCTTGCAGCCCGACGGTACCTACCTCCTGCCCACCGACCTGATTCCAGGCCTCTACTTCGTCCAGTTCTCCCACGGCGACCAGACCGACACCTACCGGGTATTTGTCAAGTAATCTGTGCGTGTGATAATTTTTTAAGTCCCGCAGAAATGAAAGAAATAAAGGAAATTTTGCTTCACCATGCGAAGCCCTTTCTGCGATTTCTGCGATTTCTGCGGGACGATTTTTTAAAGGTCTCACAGAAATGAAAGAAATGAAGGAAATTTTCGGGTCACCTGTATAACCACGTGTGAGCGTACACTAAAAGCGTGATGTTTTTCGTTCTTATAAGAAACGAGATATCACAATGA
>CAJONZ010000041.1 GCA_905236065.1 uncultured Bacteroidaceae bacterium
ATAAAATAATAAAAAAATGAGAAAGACCCTTACTGCCATTCTTCTACTCAGCCTGCCCTTCGTCGGCGGATGGGCACAGAACGATGCAACGGCTCCGCTCCACCTGATGCGTCCCGACTACAAATATCCATACGGGGTGCCCAAGGCCACGGAGGTGAAGGAGGTAATGGACCGCGTGAAGAATTACCTTGAGGCAACGACGCCTGCCGAACTCGACGAGACGGGCAAGCACCTACGACAGGGCGACTTCCGTCTGACCAGCTATGAGTGGGGCGTGACCTACTCGGCTATGTTGCGAGCAGGGGAACTGACGGGCGACGCTTTTTATACGAAGTATGCCACCGACCGCATGAATTTTCTGGCCCAGCAAGCACCGAAATTCAAGAAATGGCTGGAGAAAGGAGAGGACATCGACCGCCTGATGCGCCAGGTGGTAAGTCCCGCCGCACTGGATGATGCGGGTGCCATCTGCTGTGCCATGATGAAACTAAGGAAGGCCCAGTCACCTTCAAAGGGGAAACTGCTGGACGAGCAGATTGAGCGCTACTACGACTACATTGCCAACCGGCAATACCGCTACAGGGACGGGCAGTTTGCACGGATGCGACCCGTGGCCAATACGGTGTGGCTGGACGACATGTTCATGGGCATTCCGGCATTGGCCCTGCACGGCGACATGGACGAGGCCATGCGCCAGTTCTACCTGTTCCATGAGAAGATGTGGGTGCCGGAGAAGGGGCTCTACCGCCACGGATGGGTGGAAAAGCATGTACCGTTTACCATGTACAATGTACCACCGGACGACTACCGACCGTCGTTCTTCTGGGGACGAGCCAACGGGTGGGCATTGCTGACGGCGTGCGAGTTGCTGGACATCAAGGAGAGCCCCATGATTATGCGCTACTTCCGGGAGCATCTGGCAGGACTGATGCCGCTGCAAGACTACGACGGCGCATGGCACCAGCTGCTGGACAACAACCGCACGTATCTGGAGACTTCCTGCACGGCCATCTACTGCTACTGTCTGGCACATGCCATCAACAAGGGCTGGATTGAGCCGGAGCAATATATTGGCCAGACGCTGCTGGCCTGGCACTACGTGGCTGCCCATGTCAGCAAGAAGGGACAGGTGGAAGGAACCTGCGTAGGCACAGGGTTGGCCTTCGACCCGGCTTTCTATGCCTACCGCCCCGTCAACAACTACGCGGCCCACGGCTATGGCCCCGTGATTTGGGCCGGTGCAGAAATTTATCAACTGGTCAACACGCTTTGCCTGAAGACAAACGACTCAGCAGTGCATTACTACCCGGTTGACCCTAAAACAGACGAGCCAATATTTGAAGTGGGAAATGAAGAATGAGAGGATGAATCTGGCTTGGCAGTTTGTAGCCAACACCAACGTTTCGGTCTTTCTCACGGGAAAGGCGGGGACGGGAAAAACGACCTTCTTGAAGAAACTGAAAGAACTGACACCCAAGCGGATGGTGGTGTTGGCTCCGACGGGTGTGGCGGCCATCAACGCACAGGGGCAGACCATTCACTCCTTCTTCCAACTGCCGTTCGGGCCCAATGTGCCGGGGGCGAACAAAGCACAGGCTAAGACCTACGGACTCAGCGCCCAGAAGAAAGCCCTCATCCGTTCACTGGATCTGGTGGTGATTGACGAAATCTCAATGGTGCGTTGCGACCTGCTCGATGCCATCGACACGGAACTGCGTAAATACCGCGACCGTTCGAAGCCGTTCGGCGGGGTGCAACTGCTGCTCATCGGCGATTTGCAGCAATTGGCACCCGTGGCCAAGGACGAGGAATGGGCATTGCTCAGTCCCTACTACTCCACGCCGTACTTCTTCGGCAGTAAGGCGCTGGCACAGACACCCTACGTCACCGTCGAACTGAAACACATCTACCGCCAACAGGACGAGATGTTTATCCAACTGTTAGGCCGCATCCGTGAGAACAGGATTGACCAAGCGACGCTGGATGCACTCAATGCCCGCTACCAGCCAAACTTCACGCCGCCCGACGGGGAAGAGTGGATTCGGCTCACCACCCACAACCACATTGCAAACAGCTATAACAGCCAGAAGCTGCAATCCTTACCGCAACCGCTCCGCACGTTCCAGGCCGAGGTAAGGAAGAACTTTCCCGAATCCTCATACCCCGCCGACTTCGACCTGCAACTGAAAAGCGGCGCACAGGTGATGTTCATCAAGAACGACCCATCGGGTATGCACGAATACTACAATGGCAAGATTGGCATCGTGCAGGGATTCCAAGAGGATTGCGTCATCGTGCGCTGCAAGGACGACAACCACGACATCGCCGTGCCAAAGGTAACGTGGGAAAACACCCGCTATGCCATCAATCCTGACACGAAAGAGGTGGAGGAAACGGTGGAGGGCACCTTCACCCAGTACCCGCTGCGCCTGGCCTGGGCCATCACCGTACACAAAAGCCAGGGCCTCACCTTCGACCACGCCATCATCGACATCACCTACTCCTTTGCCCACGGGCAGGTATATGTGGCACTCAGCCGCTGCCGAACCCTTGAGGGCATGGTGCTGGTACAACCCCTCTCGCTGAAAGCCGTCATCACCGACGAAAGCGTCAACACATATATTAATAAAGAGCTGGCCGAGGCCGAGCGCTCTGCTGAGAAACTGCCCCAACTGCGCTACGAATACCAACTCACGCTGCTGAACGAGTTGTTCAGCTTCAGCACCATGGCATGGGACTTCCGCCACCTCACCCGCATCGTTGACGAACACCTGTACGGCAGCTACCCCACCCTGTTGCAAGACATGAAAGCGGCCCTGCCCCGCATCGACTCGGAAGTGGTCGGCGTGGCAGCGAAGTTCCAGACGTGGTACCAGCGCTTCTTTGTCGAAAATCCATCGCTCATCATCGAAAGCGACACAAAAATACAGGAACGCATCCGAGCCGCCGCCACGTATTTCAGTGAGAAGCTGGACGACATCTTCGGCAACATCCTGCAACAGAAAAACATCAACATCGGCAACAAGGCCGTGAGCAGACAATACAACAACGTCCTGGAGGCATTCTTACAGAGCTACAAACTGAAGGCCGGAGTCATGCGACGGGCACAGGAAGACGGATTCAGTGTGAAAACCTACCTGAACAACAAGGCCGTCGCCCTGCTGGACGACTTGAAGCCTACGAAGGCACAGCAACGGAAGAAAGCGGCCACCGGCAAAAAGAAGACGGAGGTCGAGGACGCACCCCCCAAACGTCAGAAAGGCGACTCCCAACGGCTTTCCCTCCAACTTTTCAACGAGGGGAAAAGCATCAAGGAGATTGCGGACGAACGGAAAATCACGGCCAACACCGTGGAGAACCACCTCGCCACGTTCATCACTACGGGCGAACTGGACATCAACAAACTCGTCAGCAGTCAACACCAACGTTTCATCCGTGGAGTCATTCGCTCGTTCGACCGCAGCTACACCCTCAGCGACATCAAGGCCCTGCTGCCCGACAATTATACTTATTTTGAAATCAAATGTGTCATGGCCAACATGAAACACACAGAATCATTATGAAAAGACTTTTCCCAACCATTATGCTCTCGCTGCTATTTCCTTTCTGCAGGAGCGTAGCAGCCGACACCCTCACCGTCAGCTACACTGCCGACCAGCAGGCAGAGCTTCAGCCCGCCGCCGTTGAAGGGCTGAAAATCACGGTAAAGAACGGCGACGTGAAGATTAAGGACTGGCGCACAAGCCCCAAACCACTGTTTTTCATTTTGAAAGGAAAGAGCACCGACGGCTCCTTCAAGCTCAATACCGAAGCTGCCGTCACCCTCCAGTTGGAGAACCTGGAACTGACCAGCCAGCAAGGAGCACCCCTCCACCTTAAAAACAAGAACATCGCCAACATCATCGCTGCCGACGGCACCCGCAATGTCCTCACCGTCACGACTTGCACCGACACGGTCAAGCAGAAGGCCGCCGTCATCTGGGCAAAGAACCGACTGCGCATTGCTGGCAAGGGGCAGCTGAACCTCATCGCACAAGGCGACGGCTGCAAGGGCATCAACTGTAAGGACAGCCTCATCATCGAAAGCCTTACACTCGACGTGCAAACCCTTGGCAACAACCTGGGAGTTGACACCACGCGCAACTTCGGTTTCGGCGGCCCACCCCCAAGCTTCAATCTCGACAGCATCCCGGCGGAAATGAAAGCACAGTTTGAGGAGATGCGCAAACGCTTCGAAGAAATGGGAAAAGACGGAGCATTCCCCATGATGGGCGGCCCAGGCAAAGGAATGGGATTTGGTGGAATGAAGCCAGAAGGCGGTTTTGGCACACCTCCAATGGGTGGAGGCCCTGGGGGTGTTCCTGGGGATGGTCCCGGTGGAGGCCCTGGAGGTAAACAAAAATACCTCAGTACCTGCAAAGGCATCAAGGCCAAGGGTACGCTCACCATTCAATCGGGCAAAGTGTCCGTCACGACCAACTCCCGTGGTGCGGAAGGCATGGAAGGGAAACAGGGCGTGACCATCAACGGCGGTGAAGTCGCCATCCAAGCCGTGGATGACGCCATCAACTCTGGCGGACAAATCATCTTCAACGGCGGACGCACCTGCGCCATCAGTACCAACAACGACGCCGTGGATTCCAATTTAGGAGAATTCGGCTTCGGTGGCGGTATGCCTCCCTTCATGATGGGTGACGACAGTTCGCAAAACCGTAAGAACGAGCAAGAGCCCGCCATCGTCATCAACGGCGGCGAAGTGCTCGCATGGAGCCAGAACGGCCCGCCAGAGGAAGGTCTTGACTGCGACTTTGCCCCCATCCAAGTCACGGGTGGCACCATTCTCTCCATCGGTGCCGGCATGGGCGAAATGCCCTCCGTTCCCACCAACGAAACAGCCCAACAGCCCACGGCCTTGCTCATCGGCCTAAACATCCAGAAGGGCCAACCCGTCTCCCTCTACAAGGCGAACGCCAAGGGAAAAGCCACCGGCAAGCCCCTCTTCTCCTACACCGTTCCCTTCGATTTCCAGAGAAGTGCCAGCATCATCAGCCATGCCGCTCTCAAAACCGGTCAGGCATACCTCCTGAAATCCGCAGGAAAGGACTACCCGCTCAAACTCACCGAGCCTTTCACCATCTGCCGATAAAGACGCGAAAAAAGGGTGCGCAGGAAAAATTCTTGCGCATCCTTCTTATTGTGAGATATGGGATTTAGTCGTTGATGTATGCGTTCAGCTTGTTGAGATAGTAGCGACGCAGGTCAGTCCATTTGTAGTAGGGATGCTGGCTGCGGTCGATGGGCAGCGTGGCCTCCTTTTCGTTGAGCAGTACCTTCACAAGGAGGTCGTCAACATTGAGGTTGCCGGGCTTGGCCTTGACGGGACGATAGAAAACCATCTGGATGTTGCAAGCCATGGGATAGATGCGATAATTCACCCAATAGTCCTCCAGGTGGTCGAGGTCTTTGACCTGTACACCGCAGGAGTCAAGTTCCATGAGGCAGGCAAGTGGCATGACGCAGACTTCGTGGCCGAAGCGGAGGCTGGCTCCGTTGGTGTAGGTCTTGCTGGCAAACACGGTGTCGGCAGTCTCAATCATGTTGCGCAACAGGAAACGCTGGTTGTAAGGCATGTTTCCGTCGGTCTGCGGAGCATGGGCATAGCCGAGGTACCAGTCGATGTTCCGCCAACGCCACTGGTCGTAGGCTTCCTGCTCGGTGAAGATGGGATAGAGGTCTTCGCCGAAGCTATGGCTCTGCATGTTCGTAGTGACGTTGAAGAGGGAGCGCATGAAGGAGCCTGCACGGAACTCATGGTTGTTCCAGAAGGATTCATCGCTGAAGAGACTGCGGCAAAGGCGTTCGGGATGTGTGTATTTCACGCGGTAGTGGTCAACGATTTTACCACGCTTGCGACCCGACTTGGCCACGTTTCCGTCCCAGTCGTGATTCATGTACCACTGAAACTTCTCGCTCACGTCGTTGTGCATCTTGAGGTTGGGGTTGAAGGCCGTGATTTCCTCACACTCGGCCACCATGGAGAGGATGCAACGGATGACGACGGTGCTGCGGGCATCCACTTCGGCAGTTTTTCCGCTGAACACCTCGGGGAAGTTCTGGGTCATTCGCTTGCCGATGCCGTGGTGCTGAATCTCACCAATGTCGGAGAGGTCACCCAAACGATCCACAGTCGAGGGATAGAAGCGTTCCAGCTTCTTGAGCACGTCGTTGCCCAGTGCCGTGAGCACACCTTCCTCCTTGGCACGGCGCAGGGTGTTGATGGGGTCTTTGTACTCGCCGTCGCTCAGCAACCAGCGGGAGCCGTGACGGCCATAGTGGTCGATGTAGAAAGGCTGATAGCCCTTGGGGGCAGGTGTCAGCTTTTTGTCAGGCACGATATAGGCCAGATGGTTGCTGGCGGAAAGCAAAATGTTCTCGTGAATCTCCTGTTGAGCCGTCTGAGCGAACGTCAGGGTTGCAGCAGACAGGAGGGAAATGGACAGAAACAGTTTTCTTTTCATAGATGGGGTCTAACTTTTAATTGAACTTTTAACTTTAAATGGTTTGCTCCACGTTCCACACAAAGGCACGGAGGCCGAGCAGCGGGTTGTCGATGTCTGCCTGACGAAGTCGTTCAAGCAACGGAGCGACCTGTGCGTCCCCCACCACCGTGAGGATGGCACTGTTCATGGAGGGCCAGGCATGGCTGCCAAGGTGTGGCTCGCCAGTCTTGCTTCCTCGTCCGCCCGCATCCGCAAAAAGCGTGTAGCCACGGGCATTGGAGGCATCGAGAATCTCTATCACGTTTTCGTGATGAGCTTTGTCGTATGCAATAAATACTGTTTTCATCTTATATATAAATAATGTGTAATTTTACATTACTTAAACTGCTCCTCGGCCTTGTGTTCCTTCCAGTAGGCTTCGAGTTCGCGCTTCTTCGCAATCTTGCGACGCTGGCGTCTCACGCCGACGGAGCCGAAGATACAGAACATGGACGGAACATAGATAAGGGTAAGGATGGTTGACACAGTGAGTCCGCCAATGACGGCAATACCCAACGGGCGCCACATCTCAGCACCGACACCATGGCTGGTGGCCATTGGGAGCATACCGAGGATGGTGGTCAGCGTGGTCATAAGGATAGGACGCAGACGGCTGCGGGCTGCCATGACAGAGGAGCGGATGAGTCCGATGCCCCGTTCACGGAGCAACTGCGTGTAGTCAATCAGCACAATACCGTTCTTCACCACGATACCAATCAGCATGATGGCACCTAACATGGACATGATGTTGATGTTGGTACTGGTCATAATCAGGGAAAGGATGATACCCGACAAGGCAAAGGGCACGGAGAGGATGATAATGAACGGATAGGTAAGCGACTCAAACTGGGCGGCCATGACGATGAACACGAGCAAGATAATCAGAATACCCAACACACCGAGGTCGCGGTTGGAGTCCTGCTGGTCTTCATACGAACCGGCCACCTGCACGGTGATGCCGTTGGGAATGTTGAGTTTGTCGTAGAACGACTCACCCAGCTCCACACCGTCCGACAAGGCATAGCCGTCCGCCAACACGGCGTTCACCGTCACGATGCGCTGACGGTCTTTACGCTCGATGGTGGGCGGGATGGCACTTTCCTCCACAGTGGCCACGTCCTTGATACGAACCTGACGGCCTGACGATGTGGGGATGATCATGTTCTCAATGTCCTCAAAGCTCTGACGGGCCGTCGGCTCGTAGCGCACCTTAATGTCATACTCCTCACCGTCCTCACGGTAACGTGAAAGCACGGAACCATAGATAAGGTTGCGCACATAGCCTGCTGCAGAGGAGAGGGTCAGACCTTCCTTGGCCAGTTTGTCGCGGTCGAAGTTCACGACAATCTCCGGTTGGAAGTCGGAGCGTGAAATGTTCACCTGCGTAATCATCGGGCTCTCGCGGAACATCTTGGCCATGTCCTCAGCCACCCGGCGGGTCTCGTTGAGGTCGTAGCCGTAAATTTCAAAGGTTGCGGTGGCCTGTCCGCCCATGGCCGCAGCCTGCTGTCCGCCAAGCATCACCTGATATTTGGCAATTTCGGGAATCTGTTTCAGGTCGGCACGCATCTCGTCGCATATCTGAGCCAGGCCCTTTTCACGTTTGTTGGACGGCACCATCATGATGTTGAACGAGATGATGTGCGAGCCACTGCTCTGGAGCGAGGCAAACGTATTGTTGTCGCCCGCCTGTCCGACGGTGAAGTTACAAGACTGCAGGTCGTCGCCGTAGCGATCCATCCATTCCCTGGTGAGGCTCTTTGCCAAGTCCTCGGCTATCTCCACACGGGTACCGATGGGGAGCTCAATCTTCACACCCACACGGCCTGAGTCGTTAGCCGGGAAGAACTCCGACTTGATGCCGAAAAGCTTTGCACACGCCAGGGAGAGCACGAAGAGGCACACACAGGCTGCCACGACCGTCCAGCGATGGCGCACGGCCCAGTTGATACGGCCTTCGTACCAACCATCCAGCTTGTCGAGCGCACGGGCGATGGGGCCATAGACATTCTTGATGAACTTCGACTGCTTCTTCTGCAAGCGCAGCATCTGCGAACAGAGCATCGGCGTGAAAGACAAGGCCGAAGTCGTGGAGATGGTCATGATGATACACATCATCCAGCCCAGCTGCTTGAACAGCACACCGGCCATACCCGTCACCATCGTCAGCGGGAAGAACACGGCAATCATGGTCAGCGTGGAGGCGATTACCGAGATGGCCACCTCGTTGGTGGCGTGGACTGCCGCCTGCTTCGGGTCGCTACCTCGCTCAATGTGCGTCGTCACGTTCTCCAGTACCACAATGGCGTCATCCACCACGTTACCGATGGCGATGGACAGACACGAGAGCGAAATCATGTTGATGGAGCCGTCCGTCGCATACAGATAGATGAACGAGGCGATGAGCGACATTGGGATGGTGATGACGATAATCATCGTGGCTCGCCAACGACCCAGGAAGGTGAACACCACCAACGCCACGAACAGCATGGCAAACATGATGGTCTCTTCCAGCGTTCCGATGGTGTTGAGGATGTTCTCGGACGTGTTGACAATGATGCCTAACTTCACGTCCGAAGGCAGGTTCCTCTGCAACGTGGGCAATGCCTTCATCACCTTGTTGGAAATATCCACCGAGTTGGCACCCGACTGCTTCTGGATGACAATCATCGCACCCTGCACACCCTTCGTATAGGTACGCTGCGCACGCTCCTCCACATTATCCACGATACGCGCCACGTCCTTCAGATAGACATTGATGCCGTTGTACGTGCCCACCACGACGTTGCGCATTTCGCTCGGGTCGTTGAACTCGCCCTCCACACGCACGGTGAAGGTCTGCGTACCGGCATCCAGCGTACCGTTGGTGATATTCTGGTTCTCGCCGGAGATGGCCGCTGCCACTTGAGCCGGACTCAGGTTGTAGGCTTCCATCTTCTGTGGGTCCATATAGACATTGATTTCGCGCTCCGGCGCACCCGAAATGCTCACCGTACCCACGCCCTCGATACGGGCCAGGGGGTTGGCAACGTTCTCGTCCAGAATCTTGTAGAGCGCCTGCTGCGACTCCGTGGCCTGCACGGAGAGCAACAGAATCGGAATCATGTCCGTGGAGAACTTGAAGATGATGGGCGTCTGCGCATCATCGGGCAGCGAATTGCTCACCATGTCCAGCTTGTCGCGCACATTGTTCGTCAACACATCAATGTCGTAGCCATACTCAAACTGCAGGGTCACGACACTGACATTCTCCCTTGAGTCACTGGTGATGTGCTTGAGGTGCTCCACCGCGTTCAGCGAGTTCTCAAGCGGACGGGTCACGTTGTTCTCAATATCCTCGGCACTGGCACCCGTGTAGTAGGTCATCACCATGATGGTGTTGGTGTCAATGTCGGGATAGAGGTCTATCGGCAACTTCCACAGGGAGTATAAACCAAATATGATGACAGCCAGGAAACAAAGGCTTGTCATAATCGGTCGTTTGACCGCTCCTTCGTATAGACTCATAATTTTAATGCTTGTTTTTAGTGCATTACTTTACCACTTCCACTTCCTTGCCATTGGCCAGACGGCTCTGGCCTGCCACGACGACGTCGTCACCTGGCTCCACGCCACTGATAATCTCATACCGTTCGCCGATATGCCTGCCCAGCTCCACCTTGTTGTAGCTCACCTTTCCGTCTTTATACACATAGACGTAGCGGTCGCCGGCACCAATCTGCTTCACGAGCGCCATATCCGGCACCAGCACACGGTTGGCATGGCCGAAGTTGATGGTGGCACGGGCAAACATGCCGGGACGCACCTTCTGGTTGGCATTGTTGATGGTAATCTCCACGGGGAAGGTGTGGGTGGCCGCGTCAATCGACGGATAGACGATGGAAACTTTGCCGGTGAAGGTCTCGCCCTCGTAGGCATCCAGCGTAATATCCACCTGCTGGCCCTTCTTCACCATCGTGTAGTAATTCTCCGACACGTTCACAATCAGCTTCACCTGGCTGGTCTGCTCGATGGTCAGCACTGGGTTGCCACTATACATGTCGCCGTCGTCATAGTTGCGGGCCGTCACCACGCCACTGATGGGCGCAATCAGCTGCGTGTTCTCAACCAGCTGCTTATACTGTGTGGAAAGCACGTCGAGCTGCATCTTCGCATTGTCATACTCGGCCTTGCTCGCACCGCCCACCTGATAGAGCTGTGCCGTGCGGTTGAACTCCACCTGCTGGTTCTCCACCTGAAGCTTCACCTGGCGCAGGTTGCTTGCGTCCAGCTGCACGACCACCTGGCCCTTCCGCACCTGGTCGCCCACATCCACGTAAATCTTCTCGATGCGCAGGGGGGTGTTCGGGGCAATATTGTTTTTCACGTCACTCTCCACCGTCGCCGTATAGACCTCCGTCTGGGGGATGTCGTCTGTGGTCACTTTCTCAATCTTAACCTGAGGCTTCTGGTTTGCCACCGCCTCGTTTTTCTTCGCGTCCTCCTTGCTGCCACAGGAAACCAGCAGGGCAAGGCTCGCAAACATCAAAGTCAAATGCTTCATTTTCTTATATATTATTTTTAGTTTCGCAAGCTCAACTCTTTTGGAAGTGAAAGGGAAGTTAAAAAGAAGTTATCTCTTCGCTTGGAAGTTAAAGGGACGTATCTCATGTTATGGGAACACTATTGGCACGGTATCGTCCCTTTAACTTCCCTTTAACTCCCTTTTAACTCCCCTTCCATTCTTCATTCTTCACTTTCCATTCAAATACGTGTCACGCCCCAGCGTGTAGTCCAAATCGGCCTTGTTGGTCAGGTAGTCATAAATGGACTGCACGAAGGTCAACTCCGCCTGAATCTCCGCGTTCTCGCTCTGGTTCAGTTCCAGAATCGTTCCACGGCCAATCTCATAGCGCTTGCCGCTGATTTGCACGGCCTTCATGGCCTGGCGCACAGCCTCCGCGTTCGAGCTCACCTGGGCAATGGTGCTGGCCATGTTCTGTCGGTAGCTCTCGGCCTGCATCGAAACCTGGCGGCGGGTATTCACACGGGTGTCCTCCAGCTGCGCCATCATGATTTTGTTCGACTTCAGCTTCGTCCAGTTGTCAGCATGGAAAATCGGTATGTTCACTGACAATGCCAAGGTTGCGCTGGGAGAATACTGATAGCGGAAGATGTTCCAGTCTGGGTTCGACACAGACTGATACTGTCCCGTCAGCGACAGGGCCACCGTCGGCATGAAATTCGTGTGCAACAGCTTCCGGGTGCGCTCCAGCAGGGTCATGTTGTGAGCCAGTTGGCGCAGGCTGGAGTTGCCTTCCAGGTCGTTTTCCCTGATTTCAGCATCCGGCAGCAACAGCTTCTCCTGATAGGCCGACAGCGAGTCGTCGATGAGAATATCCACGTTGGCCGTCACACCCATCAGCACCTTCAACTTCAGCAAGGCCAGGTTGCGACCCGTCTCCGCACTCACCATGGCCGAGTTCACGGAACGCACCTGCACGTCGGCGCTAATCTTGTCGTACTCGCTGACTGCGCCCACCTCATACTTGCTGTTCACCACGTCGAAGTTCTGCTTCGCCACCTTATAATTCCGTCTCATCACTTCGTAGCTGTCCTGCGAGAGCAACGCACCGTAATAGGCCTTCGTCACCTGATTCACCAGGTCCAGACGTGTGCCACGGGCCTTCTCCTGTGCCAACTGGATGTCTTCCTTCGTCAGCTTCATGTTCTGATACACCGCAGGGGCAAACACTGGCACGTTCAGGGCCAGCGCACCCGTGGCCGTCGAAGAACCGTCCTGGCCGAACTTCACGGTCTGTCCGCCAATCTTCATCTGAGCCACCTTGATGGCATGGGAAAATGCCAGCGAACCGTCCAGCGTAGGCAACAGCGCCTGCCAGGCCTCCTTGTCGGCGACCTTCTTCAACTCTACGTCCTTATCGGCAACCCTGATGACAGGATTCTCAGCAAGGGCAATCTCTATTGCCTTGTCCAGCGTCAGCTTCATACTGCCCACCGCTGCCGGGTTCGACGATTGTGCTCCGGCATTCAAAACGCCCATCAGGAGCCAGCCCAAGCACATCATCCCTTTTTTACCAAAATTTTTCACAATGTTCAATTTATTAATGTCATTTTATTTAAGTTTCGCAAGCTCAACTTTTTTGGAAGTTAAAGGGAAGTTAAAAAGAAGTTATCGCTCCGCTTGGAAGTTAAAAGGA
>CAJONZ010000042.1 GCA_905236065.1 uncultured Bacteroidaceae bacterium
CATCGTCCCTGAGGAGGTAACAGACGAAGACCAGTTGGCAGAGTTCATGAAGCGCGGCATTCGCAAGTCGAAGAAGTCGTGCATCGTCATTGTGTCGGAGAGTCCCAAATGCGGTGCGCTCTTCTATGCAGACCGTGTCAAGAAGGAGTTCCCCGGATTCGACGTGCGTGTCTCCATCCTGGGACATTTGCAGCGTGGAGGCAGTCCGTCGGCTCGTGACAGGATCCTGGCATCCATCACAGGCGTTGGTGCCATCGAGGCTATTATACAGGGGCAACGCAACATCATGGTGGGCGTTCGCAACAACGATGTGGTCCATGTGCCCTTCTCGGAGTGCATCCGCACCGACAAGCGTTTCGACAAGCGCCTGATTACGGTGCTCAACGAACTGAGCATCTAATTCCTCGCCGACGTCTTTTATTCCACACCTATACACCACGCTCCGCAATGCAGACAAAGTCCACATTGCGGAGCGTGCTATATTGATGGCTGTACGAAAAGGCTGCCCAACGGACTCACTTTGTCAGATTGCCCAAAATGTCACGGGTTAGCTCTTTGGTGATGGTACGTGTGGCCGCACTGGTAGCATTCTTCACCACTTTGGACGTGGCAGAAGTGCGTGATTTGGTCTTTTTGCCCGTCACCTGGTTGCTGACGTAAGTACCCAACAGAGCAGCCAACGTGGAGGTAACGGCTGTCATCACAGCCTTCAGCACCTTGGAGAAGATGCCTGGCTTTTTCTTCTCTGCTTTCCCTTTCTTTGCGTCCTCCTCATCCCCTTTCTCCATCTTCTCCGTCTCCTCTGCGCCTTCGGCCTCGGCCATCAGTACCTCAAAAGCACTCTCTCGGTCAATGGCTTTGTCGTATTTTCCGTAGATGCGACTCTGCTTCATAATGTCGAGCCGCTGCCCTTCGGTGATGGCGCCAATTTGCGAAAGCGGGAAGAGCACTTTTGCCCGCTCCACAATTGCCGGTGCGCCTTTCTCGTCAAGGAAGCTAACCAAAGCCTCGCCCGTCTCCAGATTCATGATGGCCTCATCGGTCTTGAAGTCGGGATTGGCGCGGAATGTCTCGGCTGCGGCCCGCACAGCCTTCTGGTCTTTCGGCGTGTAGGCTCGCAGGGCGTGTTGCACACGGTTGCCCAGCTGGCCGAGGATGTTGTCAGGGATGTCCGTGGGACTTTGGGTGATAAAGTAGATGCCCACACCCTTCGAACGAATGAGGCGGATGACCTGCTCAATTTTGTCGAGTAAAGCCTTCGACGTTCCGTCAAACAGCATGTGAGCCTCGTCAAAGAAGAACACGAGTTTGGGCAAAGGCAGGTCGCCCACTTCGGGCAGGGTGGAATACAGTTCGCTCAGGAGCCACAACAGGAACGTGCTGTACAGCTTCGGCTGCATCATCAGTTTGTCGGCAGCCAACACGCTCATCACACCCTTTCCCTGTTCCGTCTGCATCAGGTCAAAGATGTCGAACGAAGGTTCCCCGAAGAATTTGTCCGCCCCTTGATTTTCAAGTTGCAGCAAGGCACGCTGAATGGCACCTACCGAGGCCGGACTGATGTTTCCGTAGCGGGTGGTGTATTCCTTGGCATGTTTGGAAACGTAGTCAAGCATGGAGCGCATGTCCTTCAAGTCGAGAATGAGCAACCCACGTTCATCGGCAATGCGGAAGACGATGTTCAGCACGCCGTCCTGTGTCTCGTTCAGACCTAACAAGCGGGATAGCAACTGCGGTCCCATCTGGCTGACGGTGGCCCGCATGGGATGCCCCTGTTCGCCGAAGACATCGTAGAAACGCACTGGGCACGGCTGAAATTCAGGATTCTCCAGTCCGAATTCTGGCAAACGTTTCTCAATAAACCCACTCATCTTTCCCGCTTGGGAAATGCCTGAGAGGTCGCCCTTCATGTCGGCCATGAAGCAGGGCACACCCGCCTGACAGAAAGTCTCGGCCATCACCTGCAAAGTCACTGTCTTACCCGTTCCCGTCGCGCCGGCAATCAATCCGTGGCGATTTGCCATCTTACCCGTGATGGAGAGTGGCCCTTTCGAGCCGTGGGCAACATATAATCCGCGTTCCTTATGATACATATATAATATATTTAGAGTTTATCACTTGCAAAGTAACAAAAAAGGACTGCAACTGCCAAAGAAATCGCACAAAAAATGGAGGATAAGCCTGTCGGGGCCTATCCTCCATTTTCCATATTGACAAGAGCTGCTTTTCTTTATTCATACTCCGTCATATCCAAAATTCCAGCCTCCAGCAGGGCTTCTTTCCGTTCCACGCAGGTGCCGCACTTTCCACAGTGCTTGTCCCCACCCTTGTAGCACGACCACGTCTCCGCATAGTTGACGCCGAGCGCCTTGCCATGGCGGGCAATCTCAGCCTTGGTGATGTGGGTGTAGGGAGCCCAAATCTCCACGTGGGTGTCAGTGCCGGCAGCCATGGCCGCTGACATGTCCTGAATAAACTCCGGGCGACAATCGGGATAGATGGTGTGGTCGCCGCCGTGGTTGGCTATCATCACGCGGCGCAGTCCATTGCTCTCGGCGATGCCACAGGCAATGGCGAGCATGATACCGTTGCGGAAGGGCACCACCGTGCTGGCCATGTTCTCCGCATTGTAATGTCCTTCGGGTATGGCCTCGGCCCCTTCAAGCAACGAGGACTTGAAGTACTGAGGCATGAAGGAGAGGGGAATGGTAATATGGCGAATGCCCAGGCGCTCACTATGCATCCGGGCCAACGGAATCTCCTTTGCGTTGTGGTTGGAGCCATAGTCAAACGAAATAGCCAAGGCAATGTCCTTGGCATATTCGTAGAGCATGGTGACAGAATCCATTCCGCCAGAAAGGATAATCGCTGCGTCTTTCATCGTTTACTTCCGATTAAACAGGAAACCCGTCTTCATGCCATTGTACGAGCCGGCAAGTTGAGAGATGGTAGAGAGGGTTGAGTTGTTTGAAGAAGCACCCAGCGTCGTGGCCAGCGTCAGCAACTTTGACGAGTCGAAGGTCAAAGCCAACTGATTGCTTGACAAAGTCACGTAGGCCGTCAGCAACTTGATACCGAGCGAGCTGCTAATTTGCAGTTTGTTGGTCGCCGTGTCGTAAGTGTATGTACCGGTGAGCGTCTTGCCATTCAGGACGATTGAGCAAGTCTTGTCCTCGTTGAACGTTGCCGACATGATGCCACTTTTCAAACCAGCCTTTTCATAGTAAGGAGAAAGTTTGTTGACGAGAGCGCTGCCAGCAACGGCTCCACCAGCCTGTGCCAGGAGGTTCTGACTTTCAAACTGCACGGTGGGCTCGGCGTATGTCCAATTGCCGACAATCGTGTTGGCCGAGGCCGTACCGTTGGTCAGCAGACCGATGATGCCAGAGATGACCGAGTTGGTGTTGATGGCACTCAGTGCGGAATTGACCGCAGAGGTCGTATTCGTCGTGGAAGTGTTCGTATTGCTTTTGCCCTGCATGGCCGCACCAGCCACTGCTCCGATGATGGAGCCCAGCGTTGAACTGTTTGACGAAGTGTTGGCAGAATTGTTGGCCGTGGCATTCGTGCCCGCACCACAACTGCTCAGAATAAGGCTACCGCTCATCAGCAAAGTAGCAAAAAGGTTAAGCTTTTTCATTGTATATTCATTGTATTTTAAAAGTGATACGCTAAAAAACGTTGAATGCCAAATGTCAAATGCGGTTTGACTACATTTAACATTTGACATTTAACATTCAATATTCACAGAAACTTATTTCAGCAGGTCGTCAAGCGCACTGCGCACCTCGCCGCCCTGCTGTGGCATTTCCGCTGCCGGAGCCGTACGCTCTGTGCGACGCTCACGACGTGGGCCACGTTCACGACGCTCTGGGCGCTCACGACGTTCACGGCGTTCGGGACGCTCCTGATAGTCAGCGGGCTTCTCGATGAGCACACGGTGGCTGAGTTTGAACTTACCTGTCTTCTGGTCGATGTCTATCAGCTTCACGTCGATGTCGTCACCCTCCTGGATGCCGGCCTCTTCCACGGTCTCAAGACGCTTCCAGTCGATTTCACTGATATGGAGCAAACCGTCCTTGCCAGGCAGGAACTCCACGAAACAGCCGTAAGGCATTACGGAGCGCACCTTGCCATGATATACCTCGCCAATCTCTGGCATGGCAACGATGGCCTTAATCTTCAGGATGGCAGCCTCGATGGCATCCTTGCCAGGAGCTGAAACCTGCACCTTGCCGACACCGTCCTCTTCATCAATGGTGATGACTGTCTGCGTGTCTTCCTGAATCTGCTGGATAATCTTGCCACCCGGGCCAATGACAGCACCGATGAACTCTTTCGGGATGATAATCTGCTCGATGCGTGGTACATGCGGCTTCAACTCTGGGCGTGGCTCAGAAATCGTCTTCATCATCTCGCCCATGATATGCTCACGACCGGCCTTTGCCTGCATCAGTGCCTTCTCAAGGATTTCATACGACAAACCGTCGCACTTGATATCCATCTGAGTTGCTGTCAGACCGTTCTTCGTACCAGTGGTCTTGAAGTCCATGTCGCCCAGGTGATCCTCGTCGCCCAGGATGTCTGACAGAATGGCGTACTTCTCCTCGCCCGGATTCTTAATCAGACCCATGGCGATACCTGCTACAGGGTTCTTGATGGGCACACCGGCATCCATCAGGGCCAACGTACCGGCACAAGTGGTAGCCATCGATGACGAACCGTTCGACTCCAGAATGTCTGATACCACGCGAATTGTGTAAGGATAGTCCTCTGGCAGCTGGCCTTTGATACCACGCCAAGCCAGATGGCCGTGACCAATCTCACGACGGCCTACGCCGCGCTGTGCCTTGGCCTCACCCGTTGAGAATGGCGGGAAATTATAGTGAAGCAGGAACTTCATGTAGTACTTCTCCAATGCACCATCGACAAGTTTCTCATCAAGCTTCGTACCCAGGGTAGCCGTAGCCAACGCCTGTGTCTCGCCACGAGTGAAGATGGCACTTCCGTGAGGACCGGGCAGTGGAGATACCTCACACCAGATGGGGCGGATGTCCGTGGTGGCACGACCGTCGAGACGGATGCCCTCGTCCAGGATGCAACGGCGCATGGCGTCACGCTCCACGTCGTGGTAGTAACGGTCAACCAACGCATATTTCTCTTCCAGCTCCTCCTCTGTGAGTTCAGTGTGAGCTGCGGCATAAGCTTCCTTATAGTCCTCACGAATCTTCTCGAAAGCCTCTGCACGTTCGTGCTTTTCCAGTGCCTGCTTCGTTACGTCGTAGGCTGGCTGGTAGCACTTTGCCTGAAGGTCAGCCTTCAGTTCATCGTCGTTCACCTCGTGGCAGTACTCGCGCTTTACGTCCGTACCCAGTTCTTTCATCAACTCCTTCTGAAGACGGCACTGCGGCTTGATGGCAGCGTGGGCAGCCTTCAAGGCTTCCAGCAAATCCTGCTCGCTCACTTCCTTCATCTCGCCTTCCACCATCATGATGTTCTCTTCCGTGGCACCCACCATCAGGTCCATATCGGCCTGCTTCAGCTGTGCATAAGTCGGGTTGATGACAAACTCGCCATTGATACGTGCCACACGCACCTCTGAGATTGGGCCCTCAAAGGGAATATCAGAGACTGCGAGTGCAGCACTGGCTGCGAATCCTGCCAGCGCATCCGGCATATCTTCGCCATCGGCTGAGAAAAGAATGACATTCACATAAACCTCCGCATGGAAATCCGACGGAAACAGCGGGCGGAGCGCACGGTCAACCAGACGACAGGTAAGAATCTCCTCGTCGCTAGCCTTGCCTTCACGCTTTGTGAAACCTCCAGGGAAACGGCCATTGGCCGCATACTTCTCACGATACTCTACCTGGAGAGGCATAAAATCTGTTCCCGGTACTGCATCTTTCGCTGCGCAAACAGTGGCCAGGAGCATCGTGTTGCCCATGCGGAGCATCACGGAA
>CAJONZ010000043.1 GCA_905236065.1 uncultured Bacteroidaceae bacterium
AATCCTCAAATAAAAAAGGGAAAATGTTTCTTGCTCCATTGAATCTTAGGTTTCCGGGCGTGAAACTATAATGAGTGAAAGGATCATCAAATGAAAGCGGACAAAAACAAATGCTGTTTTTGCCCACTTTCTGTCTATGCTTCGGAGTTGATAAATTAAAGTTCGTCAGATGTATAGCCGATGGGGAGGCGGCGGCAGTTGTATCCGGAGGCCATAATCTCGCCATAAGCTCCGGCGGATAGCATGGCAATGAGGTCACCACGCTGGGTGCGGTTGAGAAGGATATCCTGGTCAAACACGTCGGAGGACTCGCAGATGGGGCCAACAACGTCATAGACCTCGGCTGGCTGGTCACTGGAGAGATTGTAGGTCTTGTGGTGGGCATCGTAGAGGGCTGGACGGATGAGGTCGGTCATGCCTGCATCGACGATGGCGAACTGCTTGGCGGCACCTTGCTTCACGTAGTTTACACGGGTGATGAGGGCTCCACACTGACCTACGACGGCACGGCCCAACTCAAAGTGGACGGTCTGTCCGGGACGTAGGTGGAGGTACTGCGTATAGGTGTCGAAGTATGCCTTGAAATCGGGAATGGGGTGGGCGAGTGGGTCGGAGTAGTCGATGCCCAGGCCACCACCGACGTTGATGATTTCTGGATGAAAGCCTTGTGACTCCAAGCGGTCTTGCAGTGCGTTGATGCGGTTGGCCAGTGCGATGAAGTCGTCCATGTCGAGAATTTGCGAACCGATGTGGAAGTGCAGTCCCTTGAAGGCGATGTTGTCCATGGATTGGGCCAGACGGATGACGCGCTCCATGTCTTCCATGGCGATGCCGAATTTGTTCTCGGCCAGGCCGGTGGTGATGTTGGCATGGGTATGTGCGCCGACATTCGGATTGATGCGGAAGCAGACGGTCGCCTTCTTGCCTTTGCTGGCTGCAATCTGGTTAATGATTTCCAGCTCAGGAATGCTCTCGACGTTGAAGCAGAAGATGTCGTTGTCGAGTCCGAGTTCTATTTCCCAGTCACTTTTGCCGACACCGGCGAACACGATCTTATTGGCCGGGAAACCACAGGCAAGCACTTGCTCAATCTCGCCACCACTGACACAGTCTATGCCCAGTCCGTATTCGTTGATGATTTTGAGAATCTTCGGATTGGCATTGGCCTTCACGGCGTAGTGGACAAAATAGTTGTCGTGTTGACGGGTCTCCGCATTGATAGCTTCGAGCGTCTGCCGTAGAATCCGCGTGTCGTAATAGTAGAAAGGAGTGCGGATGTTCGCAAATTTTTCTGTGGGAAAAAGGTTCTTCATGTTTGTGTGATGCTTTTTTGCAGTTGTGCGGTTTCTCGCTTACACATAATTTATAATAAAGTGTATAATCGAGAAACCGCACAAGAATATTAGTTGAAAAGATGGTCACTGAGTGCCTGGAGCGCACGTTTCTTGTCTTCCTCATGGATGAGGAACGAGATGTTGTGGTTGCTGCCTCCGTAGCTGATCATGCGGATAGGAATTTCGGCGAGGGCGTTGGTTGCCTTCGACTCGAAGCCCACATTCTGTGACTCAAGGTCGCCCACGACGCAGATGATGCACATGTTCTGGTCAACCTCCACACGACCGAACTTTTTCAGTTCGTTGACGATGGCATTGAGGTGGGTGGTGTTGTCGATGGAGACGCTGACACCAACCTCGGCTGTGCAGACCATGTCGATGCTGGTTTTGTATTGCTCGAAGATGTCGAACACCTTGCGGAGGAATCCGTAAGCCAGTAACATGCGGCTGGAAGTGATGCGGATGGCCGTGATGTTGTCTTTGGCAGCTACGGCCTTGATTTTCTTCTTCTCAGTTTCGTTGCTGATAACAGTACCCGGCGCAGTTGGCTCCATGGTGTTGAGTAGTTTGACGGGGATGCCGGCGAACTTGGCAGGCTGCACACAGGTGGGATGCAGGATTTTTGCGCCGAAGTATGCCAACTCGGCAGCCTCTTCAAAGTGAAGGTGACTAACGGGTGAGGTCTTGTCAACAAAGCGCGGGTCGTTGTTGTGCATACCGTCGATGTCGGTCCAAATCTGAATTTCAGAAGCGCCGATGGCTGCACCAATCAATGAGGCGGTGTAGTCGGAGCCACCACGTTGCAAGTTGTCAATCTCTCCGTATGCGTTGCGGCAGATGAATCCTTGTGTGATGTAGATTTCTTTTCCTGGATTCTCGTCAAGCTTCACCTTGATTTTCTCACTGATATACTCTAAGTCCGGCTCAGAGTTCTTGTCTGTGCGCATGAAGTCGAGCGCAGGAATCAGGCAGGCATTATATCCTTGTTCAAGCAGATAGTTGGTTACCATGTTGGTGGAGATAATCTCTCCTTGTCCAACGATGATTTTCTCCTCGAACATGGTGAATATATTTTTGGTTGTGAAAGAACGGAGAAAGTCAAATTCCTCTTTCAGGAAACCTGTTGTGATTTTTTTGTACTCCTCAGTGGTGTAAAGCTCGTCAATGTGTTTCTTGTATTTGTTCTCAAGCGCATTGATAAGTTCAAACGCTCCCTCTGGGTTCTTTTTGTAAAGATAATCACAGATTTCCAAAAGTGAGTTGGTGGTTCCCGACATGGCGGACAGAACTACGATTTTCTGTTCTCCGTCTGTAATCAATTTGACCACATCTTTCATTCTCTGAGATGTGCCAACAGATGTTCCTCCAAATTTTAGGACTTTCATTTTCTTTTATTTTATTGAGTTTGTTTTTTTATTGTCTGGTCAAGCGTTCTCTTTTTCCCACTCATTCTCCAGTTCTTTCCATCCTTCGTCTTGTGCCTCAAATTCTTCGCGGCGTTCATTCTCGATGGCTGTGGAGTCGTTGGTGATTTCCGTCATGTGCAGGTCTTTACAGTTGAAGACACGTCCGGGGTATTCTTCCAACAAAGAAAGGTTATGGGTAATCATTAGGACGGATGAACCTCTTTGGCAGATATTGATAAGCAGCTCCGTGATTTGTCGGCTGGTTTCCGCATCAAGATTTCCCGTCGGCTCGTCAGCCAAGATAAGTTGGGGCTCGTTGAGGATGGCACGTGCAATGGCAATGCGTTGCTGCTCACCTCCAGAAAGTTCGTTGGGAAGTTTTTGGGACTTTTGCGTCATCTCCACCAAACAAAGTACCTCGTTGATACGCTTGTTGATTTCTTCTTTTTTCTTCCAGCCTGTGGCACGTAGCACAAAACGAAGGTTTTCCTCTACAGTTCGGTCGGTCAGCAACTGGAAGTCTTGAAAGATAACGCCCAATTTGCGGCGAAGTCCGGGCAGGTGTTTGCGCTTCAGCTTCAACATGTCGAAGTCCAGGACCTGGGCAACGCTGTTTTTATGTTCCAATGCCTTGCGCTGTTTCTTTTCTCCGTTGCAAGCCAACTCCCCATACACTGTTTTCAGGAAAGAACTCTTGCCAGAGCCAACCTTTCCCGTGATATATACGAATTCCCCCTCTGACACAGAGAAATTCACATTCTCAAGAATCAGAGAGTCGTCCTGGTAGACATTGATGTTTTCGTATTTTATCAGTGTTTGTGCCATGTGGGGTCGTGACGTTCTGCAAGTTCGGTTGCCAAGTCTTCAATTTTCAAGCCTTTGCTGGTGAGTAGTACGATGAGGTGGTAGAGCATGTCGCTTGCCTCATAGACCAGTCGCTCATTGTTGTTGGCAACGGCTTCAATGACAGCCTCCAGTGCCTCTTCACCCACTTTCTGTGCCATACGGTGGCATCCATCCTTAAACAGGCTGGTCGTGTATGAACCCTCTGGCATTTCTTCGTGGCGTTTTTCAATGAAGCGCTGCAACTCAACCAGGAACATGATGGGGTTTTCATTTACCTCATTCCAGCAAGTGTCGGCTCCCGTATGGCATACCGGGCCAACGGGGTTTACTTTTATTAATAATGTATCATTGTCACAGTCGTTTGCAATAGACACGACATTGAGGAAGTTTCCGCTGGTCTCACCTTTTGTCCAAAGCGTCTGACGGGTACGGCTGTAGAAAGTGACCTTTCCTGTTTCCACCGTTTTGTTGTATGCCTCCTCGTTCATGAATCCAAGCATCAGCACCTTGAGTGTCTTTGCATCCTGAATGATTGCCGGTACAAGGCCATTCAGTTTGTTGAAATCTATTTTCATATTTTGTTTTTAAAGTCTTACGCTAATACCTTCTTCTCTTAAATATTTTTTCAATTCGGGAATGGGAATCTCCCCGAAGTGGAAGACGCTGGCTGCCAATGCCGCATCGGAATGTCCGTTGATAAACGTATCGCGGAAATGCTCCTTCTTTCCGGCACCGCCACTGGCAATGACTGGAATGGTCAGGTTGTCAGAAAGGCGACGTAAAGCGTTGTCGGCAAATCCGTTTTTCACGCCGTCGTGGTTCATGGACGTAAAAAGAATTTCTCCAGCCCCACGTTCGTTGGCTTCTTTGGCCCACTCGAAAAGATTGCGCTCTGTCTCCAATCGTCCTCCGTTGAGGTAACAATACCATCCTTTTTCTGTCTGTTTGGCATCAATGGCCACCACGCAGACCTGTGAGCCGAAGTGGCGGGCAATCTCATCAATCAGTTCCGGGCGACGGATGGCGGCAGAGTTTACACTGACCTTGTCAGCCCCCGCGTTCAACAGGCGCTCCACATCCTTCAATTCGTTGATGCCTCCACCTACGGTGAAAGGGATGTTGATTTCCTGGGCAATCTTTCCGACCAATTCCGTAAAGGTCTTCCGACCCTCATGGCTTGCCGTGATGTCCAGATACACTAGTTCGTCAGCTCCTTGCTCAGAGTACGCCTTGCCTAACTCAATAGGGTCGCCAGCATGTCGAAGGTTTACGAAATTCGTTCCCTTCACCGTTTGTCCGTCCTTTATGTCAAGGCAGGGTATGATTCTTTTTGCTAACATCTATCTTCCAAGGTTTATGAAACCAACACTTCTTTCTTTTACGACCTGCTCAGAAACTTCGCCAACTCATCCACCGTGATTTTCCCTTCGTAGAAAGCTTTTCCAAAAACGACGGCTGGGATGCCCGCCTCTTCCAGTGCGATGATGTCCTCCATTTTGCTGACGCCGCCGCTGGCAATCAGATGCATTTCCGGGAATGTGGCCATGATTGTTTTATACAGTCCAATGGCCGGTCCTTCCAGCATTCCGTCTTTTGAAATGTCCGTGCAGAGCACATTTTCGATGCCCTTCTCAGTGTATTTCTTCAGGAAAGGCATCAACTCGTCGTTACCTTCCTCTTTCCATCCGTTGATGCTGATGAGTCCGTTTTTTACATCTGCACCCAAGATGACTTTTTGTGGGCCGAATTGCTCAACCCATCGGTAAAACATTTTGGGATTTTTCACGGCAATGCTGCCAATCGTCACCAACGATGCACCGCTTGCAAAGGCGATGTCGATATCCTCGTCCGACTTGATGCCGCCGCCGAAATCAATCACCAACGACGTGTGGTCGGCAATCTTCTCTATCACTTTATGATTGACAATGTGCTGCGACTTTGCTCCGTCAAGGTCAACTACATGCAGACGTGATATTCCATACGATTCAAACTTTTTGGCAACTTCTACCGGGTCGTCGTCGTATATCTTCTTTGTGTCATAGTCGCCTTTCGTCAGTCTGACGCATTTGCCTTCTATGATGTCTATGGCGGGTATTATCTCAATCATTTACAATTCAAAAAAGTTTTTTAGAATCCGTTCGCCCACGCTACCGCTTTTTTCCGGATGGAACTGTGTCGCATAGAAATTGTCTTTGTGCAGTGCGGCAGAGTAAGGTTGGATGTAATTCGTGGTAGCAATGGTAAAACTTGGCGAATAAGGGGCATAGAAACTATGAATGAAATACACGAACTCAGGTTTCTCAAATCCTTTGAAAATCGGCGACTTGCAATCTTCAATCGTGTTCCATCCCATCTGCGGCACTTTTTCCGCATGTTGCGTCGGCACGAATCGCTTCACGTCAATGTCAAAGATGCCCATACAATCCGTGTCATATTCCTCGGAGTGTCTGCACATCAATTGCATACCGATGCAAATGCCCAAGACGGGCTGAGTAAGGGAAGAGATAACTGCGTCCAAACCGCGCTCGCGCAAGTATTTCATCGTGGTGTTTGCCTCACCTTGTCCGGGGAATATCACCTTGTCTGCCTTGCGTAGCTCCTCTGCGCTGTCTGTTAAAATTGGTTCTATTCCCAATCTTTTTACCGCATTAATTACTGAGAAAATATTGCCAGCGTTATATTTTACAATCGCTACATTCATCAATGTGTGTGTACACACGACCTCTGAGCCGAATGCGGGACTCGAACCCGCGACCTACGCATTACGAATGCGTTGCTCTACCAACTGAGCCAATTCGGCATCATCTTTGTCGTTTTTTTGAAATTTCGGGTGCAAAGGTAATATTTTTCTTGATTAGTTGCAACCATTCGGCAAATGTTTTTTAATTTTGCGCCATAATAATTTGCATGTTACCTGTTTTTCATGAAGAAATACGTAAAGGATTTGACAATTTCTGAGATTTCTTACCCACACGAACGTTATGTCCTCTTGAAATTGACCGATACCGAAAATCTTCCCGATATTTTACCTGGACAGTTCGTGGAAGTGAAAGTGGAAGGAAGCCCCGACACTTTTCTTCGTCGTCCTATATCTATTAATTATGTGGATCGTGAGAAAAACCAACTATGGCTGCTCATTGCCATGGTGGGCGAAGGCACACGTACCCTTGGGTGCCTGAAGGTTGGCGACACACTCAACCTCGTTTTCCCCCTTGGCAATGGCTTCTCTCCTATGAGGAAAAAGGGAGAGAAAGTTCTTCTGGTAGGCGGTGGAGTAGGGGTCGCTCCCTTGCTTGAATACGGAAAAGTGCTCAAGGGACAAGGTGCGCAGCCCATATTTCTTCTTGGCGCACGTTCTGAAAAAGATTTACTTCTCTTGGAAATGTTCAAATCCATTTCCACCGTATATGTCACCACGGAGGACGGCTCTGCGGGTGAGAAGGGCTTTGTCACCCAGCACAGCATCCTCGCTTCCGAGCATTTCGACCGCATCTCTGTCTGTGGCCCCAAGCCCATGATGGTAAGCGTGGCCCGCTATGCCCGGCAAACGGATACCCCCTGCGAGGTCAGTCTGGAGAACATGATGGCGTGTGGCCTTGGTGCTTGTCTTTGCTGTGTGGAGAAGACAGTCCGAGGCAACGTCTGTGTTTGTCAGGAAGGCCCCGTCTTCGACATAAACGATTTAACCTGGAACATTTGATATGGCAGACATCAGCGTAAATATTGCCGGCATACAGATGAACAGTCCCGTTATGACCGCTTCGGGCACCTTCGGCTACGGCATCGAGTTTGCCGACTTCGTGGATTTCCGTGAAATCGGTGCCGTCATCGTAAAGGGTACGACCCTCCATCCCCGTGAGGGTAACGACTATCCCCGCATGGTTGAGACCGCTTCGGGAATGCTCAACTGCGTCGGCCTCCAGAACAAAGGTGCCGACTACTTCTGCACCCACATCTATCCGGAGATAAAGAATCTTCCCACCAACATGATTGTGAATGTCAGCGGCTCAAGCCCGGAGGACTATGCAGAATGTGCTGCCCGCATCGACGAGTTGGAAGCCATTCCCGCCATCGAACTGAACATCTCATGCCCGAATGTTAAGCAGGGCGGCATGGCCTTTGGTGTCACGCCCGACGGAGCAGCCAGTGTTGTCCGTGCCGTTCGTCAGGCATACCACAAACCCATGATTGTGAAACTTTCTCCCAACGTCACCAACATAGCCGACATTGCCCTGGCCGTACAGGATGCAGGTGCCGATGCTATTTCCTGCATCAACACCCTCATGGGCATGGTCATTGACATCGAGCGCCGTCGCCCAGTGCTTTCCATCGCCACGGGCGGCATGTCCGGCCCCTGTGTGAAACCCGTGGCCGTGCGTTGTGTGTGGCAAGTGGCTAAGGCTGTCACGATTCCCGTCATCGGTCTGGGCGGCATCATGACCGCAGCTGATGCCATCGAGTTTCTCTTGGCAGGAGCCAGTGCCATTGAGATTGGTACCGCCAACTTCATCGACCCCGCTGTCACCATGAAGGTTTCCCGTGGCATCAACGAATGGCTTGATGCCCACGGTTGCCGCTCGGTACAGGAAATTGTCGGAATGCTTGAAAGCTAACGTCATACTGTTTCTCTTTCTATAGTCTCTATAGCTTCTATAGTTTCTATAGCCCCTATAATAAATATAATAATGTGCAACGCACCAACGGAACAAAGAATGCACTCTAAAATACTTTTCTTACTCTTCTTCCTTCTTGCCGCTCCCAGTCTCATGGCGCAGACC
The DNA here is from genome assembly GCA_905236065.1 of uncultured Bacteroidaceae bacterium. Lineage (GTDB taxonomy): Bacteria > Bacteroidota > Bacteroidia > Bacteroidales > Bacteroidaceae > Minthosoma. The sequence goes on from CAJONZ010000043.1 coordinate 8,365, forward strand.
ATGCGCGACATCCTCCGGCAAATGCCCGATACGCTTGTGCCGCTGCTTACCCGCAACAACCTGCTCGACTTTCCCGACTACATCGACAGCCAGATGAAGGCCGAGTTGAGTAACCGCCTCACCGGCACCAGCGAGATGCTGCAACTCACCGACGACTATACCGTCATACAGACCAGCCCTGCCTCTACCATTCAATTGAAACTGCTGCCAAAAGGCAAGGCAAAAATCATCTGCCTTGTGCGCACCTACTTTGCCAACGACAGCATTGGCGACAGTCAGTTCAGTTTCTACACTTCGGAGTGGAAACCAATGAAGGCCAGCAAGATGCTTGCACTCAGCCGTGAACATAATGAATTTCTGCAACTCCGCCTTTTCGCCGCTGACACCCATTTGGAAGTCGTGCGCCGTCGTCCGCTCGACCTGCGTTTCGAGGGTGACATGTCCGCACCTCCTGCCGCAGTTGTCAATCGTTTTCGTTGGGCAGGCAGTAAATTCGTTTCGATGAAACCATAATAACGTTACGACACCATAATTTACAAACTTAAAAACATATCACTCAAAACTTAACCTAACATGAAAGCTTTAAATGCTCGCACAGCTCCAAAGAGCAATGCACCTGAGAGAATCATCCAGTTTGGCGAAGGTAACTTCCTCCGCGCATTTGTAGATTGGATTATCTACAACATGAACCAGCGTACCGACTTCAACTCCAGCGTTGTAGTGGTACAGCCCATCGACCGTGGCATGGTTGAATGGCTTAACGGTCAGGACTGCCTCTACCACGTCAATTTGCAAGGTCGTCAGGACGGAAAGCCCGTAAACGAACTGACCCGTATCGACGTCATCAGCCGGGCACTCAACCCCTACAGCCAGAACGCTGCCTTCATGGCATTGGCCGACCAGCCAGAGATTCGTTTCGTCATATCCAACACGACGGAGGCTGGCATCGCTTTCGACCCCTCTTGCAAACTTTCCGACGCTCCGGCCAGCAGCTATCCCGGCAAACTGACCCAGCTGCTCTACCGCCGTTTCCAGACATTCAAGGGTGACCCCAAGAAGGGACTCATCATCATGCCATGTGAGCTCATCTTCCTCAATGGCCATCACTTGAAGGAGTGCATCTACCAGTACATCGAGCTCTGGAAGGACGATTTCGGAAAAGACTACGAGAAGTTCAAAAACTGGTTCACCAAGTACTGCTACGTCTGCGCAACACTCGTTGACCGCATCGTGCCTGGATTCCCACGCAAGGAGATTGCACAGATTCAGAAAAAGATATGCTATGCCGACAACCTCGTCGTTCAGGCCGAAATTTTCCACCTTTGGGTCATCGAGAAGCCTGAGAACATGTCCATCGCTCAGCTCCGTAAGGAGTTCCCCGCCGAGAAGGCCGGTCTTCACGTACTCATTGCCGAGAGCGAGAAGCCTTACCATGAGCGCAAGGTCACTTTGCTCAATGGCCCGCACACTGTGCTTTCGCCTGTGGCCTATCTCAGCGGCATCAACATCGTGCGCGATGCCTTGCACCATCCCGTTGTCGGACAGTACATCAAGAAGGTGCAGTACGACGAACTGATGCAGACCCTCAACCTGCCGATGGCCGAGCTTCAGAAATTTGCCGCCGACGTGCTTGAACGTTTCGACAACCCATACGTTGACCATCAGGTTACCAGCATCATGCTCAACTCATTCCCTAAATTTGAGACTCGCGACCTACCCGGCGTGAAGATTTATCTCGAACGCAAGGGCGAATTGCCCAAGGGACTCGTCATGGGTCTGGCAGCCATCATCACCTACTACAAGGGTGGCACTCGTGCCGACGGTGCCGAAATTGTTCCCAACGATGCCGAGGACATCATGCAGTTGCTTCGTGACCTCTGGGCAACAGGCGACACACAGCGGGTTGCCGAGGGCGTACTCGCTGCCGAGAACATTTGGAAGGAGAACCTCAACGAGACCGTTCCGGGCCTCACTGCCTTGGTCAAGGAATACCTCGACCTCATTCAGCAGAAAGGTATGCTGGAGGCCGTGAAGACTATCCTCTAAACCCTTCTGCAAAAGATAAAAACACCTTGAGGTTACGACTTCAAGGTGTTTTTTAATGATGCCCCTCCTGAATGCCATAATGTCTTGACTTCTAAACCATTCTATCCGGAATGAGTCGGAAGGTGCTGGGAAACAGTACTAAATCGGGAATCACGCTGAACTTTTCTGAAAATGACGCAGAACTCTATTCGTCAGTAGAGTTCTGCGTGAAATCGAATACAGTTCTGCGTCGTCTCCGATAAAGTTCTGCGTGATTTTGAAATTGGAAAAAATGAAATCTCTCCTCATGTTTTCATGATGACGTGATGAGAGATTTCATTTGATTTTCAAAAAGCAAGTGGAGTGGGGGAATATCAGTGGGTGCTGTAAATGATTTTTCGGTGTTTCAGCGATTCAAGAATGCGGCTGTCATCAGTACCCATCGGTGTCAACCCATGAGCTAACTCATAGACATGCTGTGGCGTAGTGCGGTGTTCTGCCGCAATTTCCTCATAGATTTCTGCACGGGATGACACCGTGTATTTATCAAATCTCTTTCCCCTCAGTAATCGAAAAATATTTATCATCTTTCTATTGGTTTTTGTGTCGTTTGTGTTTATGTTAGGACGGTCTATGTTCCTGTGATTTCGGGTGGTAACTGTCCTATATAGGTTTCTGTCTGCAAAGGTAGAACTTTGAGCCGAGAAAAGCATAAATGATTCAAAATAAAATTTTTGCCCCCCCCATTTTTAAGCTTTTTTAAGGTTTTGACAAGCCTATATTGCGTCCTCTTCTGTGGGGTCGATCGTCATGCCGGGATGGATGGGCTCGGTGTCGAGGCCGGTTGCTTTTTCCATTGTCATGGCACCCGCAGGAGTGATGCGCACCTGAATGGGGTAGGCGATGTCGGCAGTCTCGTCGGGGTCGCCGACGGTGGCAATGAAGTAAAGGGCGCTGTGGTCGTCAAGTTTCGTGTAGTTGTAGGTGAAGCCTACCAAAGCGGAAGTGTCCATGAATTTTGCGGGTACCAACTGATTGAAATCCGACTTTTTGAAGGTGCGGCTAAAGACTGTCCTTTCGCCCTGGCGGACGAGCAGCGTGACTTGTCCGTCTCGGTATTCGTCGCCTTGTGTGTTGCGGACGACTGGCATGGAGTCGTTGGAGATGAAGTCGTATCGGTATGTGTAGGTTTTCCCCTCCACCTCGATGCTGTCGGCAACGTGCAGTTCCCGCAGGTGGATGATGCCGCTTGGAGTTTCTGTCGTCTCGGCGACTTTCTCAACGACTGGCTTCTCCTGTTTTGCGCCACAGCTGACGAGAAGGCAGGTCAGGGCGATGGATTTGAAGACTGAAGATGAAAAATGGATGATGCTCATATTAAGATATCAGTTTTTTTCGTTGATACGCAGAAATTTTCTGCAAATATAGCATGAAAGATGGTTAAGCGCCAAGTGAGTTGCCTAAAAAAAGATTAAATGCTTTCTGTTCACTGAAAAATGACGTAACTTTGCGGAGAATTTAAAACAGAAGAATTAAAAGTGAAGAGTTTTTTTAAGAAGAAGGTGCAACGGAACTGGCATGTGAAGTCGGGACAGCCGCTGACGGAGATGGACAAGTTGATTATGCGCTATCAGAATAAAGGCCATTTGGTTCCGAGCCGTGAGCTGATTAAGACTTCGGAGCAGATTGAGGGTATTCGTGCGGCAGGCGTGGTGAATACGGGTGTGCTGGATGCCGTGGCAGCTGAAATCAAGGCAGGCATGTCAACGCTGGAGATTGACAATCTGGTGTATCAATATACCATGGACCATCACGCTACGCCGGCGTGTCTGGGCTACGAGGGATTCCCGAAGAGCTGTTGCACGAGTGTGAATGAGGTGGTGTGTCATGGCATTCCGAACGAGGACGAAATTCTGGAGGAAGGCGACATTATCAATGTGGATTGCACCACAATTCTGAATGGGTACTTTGCCGATGCCAGCCGTATGTTTGTCATTGGCGAGACAACGCCCGAGAAACAGAAACTGGTCGATGTGGCATGGGAATGCCTGAAGATAGGAGAAGAGATGGCCAAGCCCTATTGCTTTGTAGGTGACTTGGGCAATGCCATTGCCAAACATGCACACAAAAATGGCTTTACCATTGTGCGTGACTTGTGCGGACATGGCACGGGCAATGCCTTCCATGAGGAGCCGGACGTGGAGCATTATGGACGAAAAGGCACGGGTATGTTGCTGGTGCCAGGCATGGTCTTTACGATTGAACCGATGGTGAACATGGGCGACTGGCGTGTGTTTGTAGATGAGGAGGACGGATGGACTGTGGTGTCGGAGGACGAGTTGCCTTCGGCCCAGTGGGAGCATACGTTTTTGATGACTGAAACGGGTGTGGAAGTGTTGACCCATTAGAAAGAGTGATTATTATAGAAAAAGAGGGTCTATAGAGAACGATAGATAAAATTGTCAAGATGTATATATTAGCAATAGAAAGTTCGTGTGACGATACAAGTGCGGCAGTGTTGCGTGACGGGATTCTGTTGAGTAACGTGACGGCTTCGCAGGCTGTACATGAGGAGTATGGCGGTGTGGTGCCGGAGTTGGCCAGTCGTGCCCACCAGCAGAACATTGTGCCGGTCGTGGATGCGGCCATCAAGCGTGCGGGCATCGGAAAGGAGGATTTGAACGCCATTGCCTTTACCCGTGGTCCGGGTCTGATGGGGTCGTTGCTGGTGGGTGTGAGCTTTGCAAAGGGCATGGCTCGCAGTCTGGGCATTCCGATGATCGACGTGAACCACTTGCAGGGTCATGTGCTGGCTCATTTCATCCGCGAATCGGAGGACGACCACGAACAGCCGACGTTCCCTTACCTGTGCCTGTTGGTGAGTGGCGGCAATTCGCAGATTGTGAAGGTGAACTCGTATAAGGACATGGAGATATTGGGACAGACGATTGACGATGCTGCCGGTGAGGCCATCGACAAATGCTCGAAGGTGATGGGGCTGGGCTATCCGGGTGGTCCCATCATTGACCGTTTGGCACGTCAGGGCAATCCCAATGCCTACGAGTTCTCAAAGCCCAACATCAAGGGACTGGACTACAGCTTTTCGGGTCTGAAGACATCGTTTCTGTACCACCTGCGGGATTGGACTGCGGAAGACCCCGACTTCGTGGAGCACCATAAGGAGGATTTGGCCGCCAGCCTGGAGAAGACCATTGTCGATATCCTGATGAAGAAATTGCGCATGGCCGTTAAGCAGACGGGCATCCGGCAAGTGGCCGTGGCAGGCGGTGTGTCGGCCAACACAGGGTTGCGGAATGCGTTCCGTGACCATGCCAAGCGGTATCATTGGAAGATTTTCATCCCGAAATTCTCTTACACGACCGACAATGCTGCCATGATAGGCATCACGGGCTATTTCAAATATTTGGACAAGGATTTTGCCAGCATTGACCTGCCGGCATACGCCAGAATCCAGAACTCCTAAAACCAAATGAGAAAGTTTCGTTTTTCCCCCACTTTCTTGGCGATGATGTTTGCCGTCTTCTCCCTGACCGTTGCAGGGCAGACCCCGTCTGCCATCTTGAAAAGCTTTACGGCCAGTGCGCCTGACACGGTGGTTCAGGGTGAACCGTTTGACGTGACTTATACGCTTGTGGCGAAGACGTGGGATAAAGGTGTACCCTGTCTGATGGGGAAAAACGGCTTTACAGTGGGCGATTTAAGATATGAGATGAAAGAGGGGACTCCTTATCATCAGCTCCACTTGACTGCGCCTTGTGTGACTTCGAGAAGTGGCAATGTTGCATTGCCCTGCCTTTCCATGAAGATTCATCAGGAAACAGTTGTTTCTGCTGTCAGGAATGTTTTTGTGAAACCAAATCCAATTTACGGGGCGGAAATGACTGTTGCGAACGAGTGGCTCTTGGATAAGGGACAGCATTCGGATTCTCTTTGCTTAAAACTATCTTGCACAGACAAGTTTTTCTATGTTTTTCACGACGTGGAGAATGGATGTTTCTGCATCGTGGCTAAAAAGGATGTGTGGCCTTTGGTGGGCCAGCCTGTGCTGGCATATAGCAGGGAGTGTTCGATAAGGGGAACCGGTGACATGAACTATGGCTGGATTGTTGAACCTTTTCGTAGGCAAATAGAAGAATTGCAGAAAACGGCAGTGGTAACATCGCCGACTGCACAGCCCTACACCCCTCGTCAGCATGCCCAGCAACCACTTTTGGGCAATTTGCGATGGAATCAGAATGAACCTTACAATTACTATTCCCCCACGCGCAATGGAAAGCGGCTGATTGTGGGTTGTGTACCCTTGGCGCTTGCCATGGCCATGAACTATTACCAATGGCCAGAGCGTGGTCAATCGCATGTTTATTATCAGCCAGACGAGAACCTTTATCGGATGGATTTCAGCCAATGCACACCGCAATGGGAAACATATCGGACAAGCTACCATCGCAATGACACCTTGCAAGTGGCCAATCTCTCCAAGCTGCTCACATCGTTAGGTGTATCGGTTGACGCAAAATATGACGATGGTAGAACATCGGCCTCGCTTTCAAACCTGAAGCATGTGTTGTGCAACAATTTGCGCTATTCTGGTAAGATAGCCCACTATCGTGACCTTGCTGCTGATAAAATGCTTTCCTATCTGTATAGGGAGCTTGACGAGCAGCGGCCATGTATTGTTTCAAGTGGAGGCCATGCTTTTATCTGCGACGGCTACCAAGACGATTTCCTACATTTCAACTTCGGATGGAGTGGACACTACACGGGTTACTACCGCCTCAAGCTGGGTGCCACTCAGCCTGCTGCCGATGCCTTCATGCTGAAAGCGGTTGTAGGCGGCATTGAGCCGCAACGTGAAGAGCCAAAATCCAAGGAAGTCGAAATGAAAAAAGCGGGGATGTTGGCCGACTTGCTTAGTGAGGATGAGAAAATGAACCTGACGGCATTGTCTGTCAAGGGACCTATCAACAGTGCAGATATAAGGTTGTTGCGTAAAATGGCTGGAGCTGTTGGTGAACTGTCCTTCGACACATGGCAGAGTGGGGCATTGCGTGAACTTGACCTCAGCAAGGCTACTATTGTGAACGATAAAGAGGCATATCTCACCCAAAAGGCCATGGGCAAACGTTTCAGAACCTATCAAACGGTTGACTCACAAGGCAATGTGTCCGGCCAGCGGAAATATACTTTTGACTTTGAGAATATGACTGAGTCTGACTGGAAGGAATTCAAGAGGGTGATGGGTGATCGTTACGAAGATGTGTATTACACACGCACCGATGACAATAAATATTGGGCAAACTACACTTGTAACAAAAATGAAATCGGGAAATATATGTTTTCAGACTGCTCCTCGCTCCACGGCATTATTTTGCCGGAGAAAACCACAAAGGTTGACTCTTATGCATTCATGGGCTGCGAATGTCTTCAGCAAATTCGGCTTCCGCAGTCTGTAGAGGAGGTGGGACAGACCCCATTCATGAACTGTGTCAGCCTCGAAAAAGTGGAGGTCCCCCGTGGTTTCATTCCTAAGGGAAAAATGTGTGAACGTTGCTCACCTGCCTTGAGCAAGCTGAAAATCTATTAAGAGTTCCTTTCGCCAGAGTGTAATAAACGAATAAAAACAGTTCTCATCAATGAAAGAAGTTCGCTATTTCTATGTGCCTGACGCAGCAATGCAACAGGAGTTGCCGGAAGAGGAGGCGCAGCACGCTGTGAGGGTGTTGCGACTGACGACGGGCGACGAGATGGTGCTGATGGACGGCAAGGGAAGTTTCCACGATGCCGTGATTACGGAGGCGACGAAGAAACGTTGCTGTTACCGCATTGAGGCAAGCCATCCACAAGAGAAGGCATGGAAGGGGCATCTGCACTTGGCGATGGCTCCGACGAAGAACATGGATCGCACGGAGTGGACGGTGGAGAAGGCAACGGAGATTGGTTTCGACGAACTGACGTTCCTGCGATGCCAATTTTCCGAACGGACGTCGGTGAAGACGGAACGGGTGGAGAAAATCCTGATTTCGGCCATGAAGCAAAGCCGAAAACCAGAGAAACCACAGCTAAACGGCATGACGAATTTCAAGACATTTATTGAGAGTGTTACTTCTGTAAATTCTGACAAGTTTGTGAAAAACAAATATATTTGTCATTGTTACGAGGAAGATGATTTGGGTGAGAAGCACTTGCTGAGAGAAGTGCTGAATCCAGGTGAAGATGCCTTGGTCTTAGTCGGTCCAGAAGGAGATTTCAGTGTGGAAGAAGTGCGGATGGCCCTTGCGGCAGGTTTCCAGCCGGTGTCGTTGGGGAAAGCGCGGTTGCGGACTGAGACAGCAGCGTTGGTGGCCGTCCACCTGATGAATCTGGCCAATGCGATATAGAAAATAATGTATAATTTATAATCATAATTTGTATTTGAATATGAAAAACTTGAAATTGACAGCAGTGGCATTGTTGATGCTGTTTGCCTTGGCTTCGTGCCAAAAGAAAGCGTATATCCAGACGATTCCGAAGGAGGCTTCGGTGGTGGTATCGGCCAACATTGCCAAGATAGCGACGGAGGCAGACTTGGAAAATTCCTCTCTCATGCAGATGGTCAAAATGTATGTTGGCATGATTACAGCCGGCGAGGCAAAACAGCAGATTCAGTCGTATGTGGATAGTCCTGAGAAAATGGGTATTGACTTCACGGCTCCGTTGTATTTCTTCCGAGCAAATGATTTCGCCGGAGTAACGATGCGGGTGTCCGATGAGGGAGATGTGGAGGATTTTATTGACATGCTCTCCGCACAGGGAATGGCCAAGAAACAGGGCGAGACCAATGGCGTAAAGATGGTCATGCTGATGGATGATTTGGTGATATCCTACAACGACAACACCCTCTTGTTGCTGGGAAAATTGGGAGGAGGACAGGATCCCCGACGGGCTGCTGCCGAGTTGATGCAACAGGCGGAGGAGGAAAGTTTCGTGGCTACGGAAGGTTTTGAGAAGATGCAGGAGAAGGGAAAAGACGATCTTGTGGCCTACAGCAATGGGTCTGCCTTGTCGGGAACTAAGTTGGAAAGTGTGAAATCGTTCCTTCCGAAGGGTGTACGTCCCGCTGATATTGAGATTGTTTCCGCTTATTCTTTTGAGGATGGAAAAGCCGTGCTGAGTGCGGAAATCAATGGAAAGTCGAAAGAGATTCAGAAATTGTTGAAGGAAGGAAACGAGAATTTCCACAAGATTGAGGGCCGCTACATCAACTCTCCGCAGGCTGATTTTGCGGTGTGGGCTTGTGCCGGTGTGAAAGGTCCCTGGTTGTTGGAACAGCTGAAACAGGATATCCATACAAAGCAGCTACTGCTGATGCTGGAGCGTGCCATTGACATTGAGCAGATTATCCGCAATGTTGACGGCGATATGGCCATCACGCTGCCGAAGAGCATCTTGGGAGCCGACAGCATTCAGAACGTGGACTATATGCTAACTGCTCACGTCGAGAACACCGATTTCCTGAAAGACGTGGACTACTGGCAAAAGACAATGAAGGATTACGGCATGACGATGTCGAGGTCGAAAGGCAACGATTTCATTCTGAAAGCAGGCGACAACACACTGAATTGGGGAGTGGACGATGAGGATGTCTATTTCTCATCTACCAGGATGTTTGCGGCCAATGCCGTGTCTCAGCGTAGCGATTTGCTGACAGCGTATGAGAATCAGATTAAGAAAAGCCAGATATTCTTGTATGTAAACCTGGATGTGCTTTTTGCCTCTTATAGAAACGCGAACACTCCCTATATTGACAAAGCCATTCGACAGATGAAATCGCTGATTATCAAATCGGAGTCTTCAAATGCCGTTGAATTGACCCTTGAGTTGAAGAACCCCTCTGTCAACTTTTTAAAAGCCCTTTTGCAATAAGTTTCTCCGCCTGAGTATGGAAACAATACGACTGATGCACCTGCTTCCGAAAGTCTTTGCCAATCAGAGTGGTTTGGTGTCGGACATTTGGAATACAGACGTGGTGATTGAAAAGAACAAAACCTATCTTGTCGAGGCCAATTCCGGCACGGGAAAGTCGTCGCTTTGCAGTTTCATTTATGGCTACCGCAAAGATTATCTTGGCGATATCCTTTTCGACGACGAACATGCACAGCGCCTCACGGTTGCCCAGTGGGTGGAAATCCGAAAGCGCCACATCGCCCTCTTGTGGCAGGAATTGCGTCTTTTTCCCGAACTGACCGCCTTGGAAAATGTGCAGATAAAAAACAAACTGACAGGCTATCAGAAGAAAGAGCAAATAGAGGAGTGGTTTGAGATGTTGGGAATTGCCGACAAACAGGATGCACTCATCGGCAGGATGTCTTTTGGCCAGCAACAGCGTGTGGCACTCATCCGCACCCTTTGCCAACCCTTCGACTTCGTCTTCGTCGATGAACCCATCTCCCATCTTGACGACGCCAATTCCTCCATCATGGGGCAGATTCTTACAGCAGAGGCCGCCAAGCAAGGGGCAGGCATCATTTCTACTTCTATTGGTAAACACATAGACCTCGCATACGACCATATCTTCAGATTGTAAACTTATACATCATGCTTCTCTGGAAACTATTACGCCAACACATATCCATCCCCCAGTTTGCAGGATTTTTCTTTGCAAACCTTGTGGGCATGGTCATCATCATGCTGGGTGTTCAGTTCTACAACGACACCCAGGCCGTCTATAATGGAGCCGACAGCTTCATGAAGGCCGACTACCTGATTGTCAACAAAAAGATTGGAGCCATGACAACCATCATGGGAACCTCCAACGCCTTCACCGAGACGGACATCGATGACTTCCGAACCCAACCCTTTGTTGAACGAATCGGCACATTCACACCAAGTGCTTTCGACGTCAGTGCCAGTTTTGACATCGAAGGCTTTGCCAACATCTCCACTGAGATGTTTTTTGAGTCCGTTCCCGATGACTTTGTCGATGTGGAAACAACGCAGTGGACTTACAATGAAGGTGATACTGAAATACCGATTATCTTGCCAAAAAACTATCTCGATCTCTACAACTTCGGCTATGCCCAGTCCCGCAACATGCCTAAGCTCTCCGAAGGCATTGTCGGTGCCATCAAGCTGAAAATCCTCATCCGAGGTAACGGTCGGCACTCTCTTTACGAAGGCCGGATTGCAGGTTTTAGCAGTCGGCTCAACACCATCCTCGTTCCCGAACGTTTCATGAAATGGGCAAACAATGAATATGCTGCCAACACTTCCAAGGCACCCACCCGGCTGATTTTGGAAGTCAACAACCCCACCGATGACCGCATCGCAGCATATTTGCAACAAAACAACTACGAGACGGAGCAAGACAAACTTGATGCTTCCAAAACCACCTTTGTCCTTCGGCTTGTCGTCCTGATTGTGATGTCCGTCGGCCTCGTCATCAGCATCCTTGCCTTCTACATTTTGATGCTTTCCGTCTATCTGCTTGTGCAGAAAAACAGCACGAAGTTGGAGAATCTCTTGCTCATTGGCTACAGCCCCGCACGGGTTTCCTTGCCCTATCAAATGCTGACGATTGGCCTGAACATCCTTGTCTTCTTCATGGCCGTGGTCGTTCTGATGGTTGTCAGAGACCTTTACCTTGGTATGTTTCAGGATTTCTTCCCCTCCATGCAGACTCCTTCCATGTTCGCTTCCTTGGCCGTCGGCCTGTTCATTTTGCTGTTGGTTTCCATGTTGAATAGTATTGCCATTCGGAAAAAAGTAATGTCTATATGGAACAGGAAAGACTAAAGCAACTCTATCGCCAACTTCGTGGCACCTCACCGATTCGTGTCGAGCCTTTGCCCGGTGCTGGCAGCAATCGCCACTATTACCGTCTTTACGGCGAGGACGGCAAAACGCTCATCGGAGTCATTGGAACCAGTGCCGAGGAAAACAATGCCTTCATCCAGCTTTCTCGGCTGTTTACCGAACGTCATCTGCCCGTGCCACAGGTCTATAACTACACCGACGACCAGATGGCCTATTTGCAGGACGACCTGGGCAGCCTTTCCCTTTTCGACTATATCCGGCAGGGTAGGGAGCGTGGTGGAAACTACGATGAGCAGGAAACGGCTATGTTGCGGCGCGTCATCTCCGACCTTCCGCGTTTTCAGTTTGAGGGTGGCAGCCCCAGTGTCTTCTCCCAATGCTATCCTCAGCAGCAGATGGACTTGACATCCGTCATGTTCGACCTTAACTATTTCAAATACTGTTTCCTAAAACTTCGGGGCATTGAGTTCAACGAATTTAAATTACAGGCCGACTTCGACCGTCTTGCAGCAGACCTTCTTCAGGAGGATGCCGATACCTTCCTCTACCGGGACTTTCAGGCCCGCAACGTGATGCTGAAAGACGGCGTACCCTATTACATAGATTATCAAGGCGGACGAAAAGGCCCCATCTATTACGACGTGGCCTCTTTCCTCTGGCAAGCCTCCGCAAACTACTCAGACGCACTTCGTACCGACCTCCTCAACACTTACTGGGCAGCTCTCCAACCCTACCTCCTCCGTCCAGACAGCCCTTCCTGCTACAAAGGTCTTACACAGGAGAAATTTCTTTGTCGCTTGCGCCTATTTGTTCTTTTCCGACTGCTTCAAGTCTTGGGTGCCTACGGCTATCGTGGACTCTGGGAACGGAAAAAGCACTTCATTGACAGCATCCCCGCTGCCCTTGAAAATCTTCAGGCTGAATTGTCGTTGGGAACTTGTGACGCATACCCCAACCTCAAATCTGTCTGTCAAAAGCTGATACAGTCCACTCTCCCTTGCCAAAAATCAGGGGCCGGAGAGAGAAACCATTTAATTGTTCGCGTATTCTCCTTTTCCTATAAAAAAGGAATCCCCGAAGACACCTCCGGCAATGGTGGCGGTTACGTTTTTGACTGTCGCAGCAGCAACAACCCCGGACGCTATGCCGAGTACAAAAAGCTGACTGGTCTCGACCAGCCCGTCATAGATTTTCTGGAACGAGACGGAGAAATTATTCAATTCCTCTCCCACATCTTTCCCCTCGTTGATTTTCACGTCCAGCGATGGCTTGACCGTGGATTCACCGACCTCCAAATTTCTTTTGGATGTACAGGCGGACAGCATCGTTCCGTCTATTCCGCCCAGCACGTTGCTGAGCATATTCATCAGAAATTTGGTGTCGAAGTCCATCTCTGTCATCGTGAGCAGGGAATCCAGACCGTTTTAAAGTGAGACCATTGTCTGCAAGAAAAGGTAATAAAACAATGAAATCATTAAAAAAGTTTAAAGCCTACGGATTCATTGTTTTATTGCCGATAAAAAGCTAATTTTGCAAGCCGTTTTTTCATTTTCATCTCAAGAAATGCCAAACGGTACATGTGTTTAACTTTTAACTTTTGAATCTTGACTTTCCGCCTATTCATTCATATAATCCTGTGTTGCATCCTCTTCCATGCCACGCTGTTTGCCATGGCAATGGATAAAGAAAGAAAGACGAACGAGGATGCAGACTATGGGTTGACCGTACCCGACCTTCAACCCACGAGACCACGTCCCGACCATCATAACAAACCGAAGGATCAACCTTTCTTATCGCCTGATGACAAGAAAGGTATTAGTGGCTTCGACATGAGCCACTATCAGGGACGAGTTGATTGGGATGCGCTAGCGACAGACCCTAATGCTGGTTTCCTCTACCTGAAAGCCTCGGAGGGTTCTAACCTGAAGGACAACATGTACAACACTTATTACCGTGAGGCACGTCGGGTAGGGTTCAAGATAGGCAGCTACCATTTCTTCCGTCCCAACTGTCCTGCCCGTGAGCAGTTTGAGAATTTCCGTGCCGTCATCAAGGGGAAGCAGCAGGACTTGATACCCATCATCGACGTTGAAGTCGTCAGTCGAGGTGTCTCCATGTACCTGTTCTACGACCGCCTCAGCGAGTTGTTGCAACTGGTCGAAAAGGAGACGGGTCGCAAACCCCTCATTTACACGGGAAGGAAATTCTACGACAAACACTTCTCTGAGACTAAATTCCATGGAGCCTACAAATTTATGATAGCCTCCTACACCCTCGATGAGCCCGTCCTTGTCAACAATGATGATTTCCTTATTTGGCAGTTCACGGGATACGGAAAGGCTAAGGGCATAAAGGGGCATATTGATATCAGCCGCTTCGTTCGGGGGCACACGCTGAAAGAGATTATGTTCTGATTTTTTCCCTTATTGGGAGATATCAGAATGTGCATTTATGTATAAATAGGTGTGTGTGCAGCTAATTTTGCTGATGCGAAATGAATCATTTTGCGAAACGAAGAATAAAACTAAAACCAAAAATGATATGAGAAGAATTTTTCTTTTTGCAGTCCTTATGGCTGCCTCGTTTTCCCTGCATGCTCAGGGAAACAATCAGTCAACCCGCAAGGCAGCTCAGTGGGTGGAGACGCTCCAGTCTCCCGAAGTCAGTGAAAACGGCGATGTCACATTCCGTTATGCAGCACCGCGTACAAGGGATGTGAAGTTGCAGTGTCAGGCAGCTCCCACTACTCCGATGACGTGGGACGAAACCGAAGGGCTTTGGAAAGTGACCATCCATCCCGCTGTGGCTGACATCTATCCCTACAACTTTGTTGTTGACGGAGTCAGCGTGAACGACCCAAACAACAAAGAGATTTTCCCAAATGAATTGTTTAAGGGGAGTTTGCTGACGATGCCCAATCCCGACATGCTTTACACGATACGTGACGTACCCCACGGCAAGGTTCAGTACTGCACCTACTATTCTACCGTGCTGAAGGAGTTCCGCACCGTGCTGGTCTATACTCCTGCCGGCTACGACGCAGACGTAAAGCGTCAATATCCTGTACTCTATCTCGTCAGTGGTACTACCGACACAGAGGAAACCTGGTACAAGGCGGGACGAACCAATTTCATCATGGACAACCTCATTGCCGACACCCGTGCCAACAAAATGATAGTCGTCATGCCTTACGGAAACATGAATACGGGTAATCCGCGTCCCTCTTCTCCCGAGGCTACAGCCTGCTACGAGATTTTCTCTCAGGAAATGCAGCAGTGCATCATGCCTTTTGTGGAAAAGAATTTCCGTACCCAAAACGATCGTGACCATCGTGCCATCGCAGGTTTCTCTCGTGGAGGTGGCGAGGCACTCTACACCGCATTTCGTCTTTCCGATCAGTTTGCATCCGTTTGTTCCTACAGCGCTTATCTGACCAACGAAGTGTATGAGCAGCAGTTTGCCCATTTGGTGAATAATCCAGCTGAGATGAACAAAAAATATCGTTTCATCTGGTTCGGTGTGGGTGACAGCGATATCCTCATCGAGGGTGTTCGTCAGAACGAAGCGTTTTTCAAGGAAAAAGGTATCAACTTTGAACAGTTCGACACCACGGGGGGGCATACATGGATGAATGCCCGTAAATTTTTGGGTATTACGGCACAGAAACTTTTCAAGATTCACAGCAAAACGGTCGAGGAAGGTGGAACGGGAGCCTATAAGGCCATCGTAACCGACGAGGAGACTCTGCCAGGCTTCACCGTCTATCGTCCGCAAGACATGACAGCCGCAGTGAAGGCACAGGGCAAACTACCCATTTTGCTATTTGCCAATGGCGGTTGCATGAACGCCAGTGTGGCTTACGAGAACATGCTCAACGAAATTGCCTCTCAGGGCTATTTCGTCGTGGCCATCGGTGAGATTCAGCAGCGTCAGTTTGACCGTAACGAAGTCGGTACGCCCTCCGAAATGCTCGACGAGGCTTTGAACTGGGTGCTTTTGCAGGCTAAGACCAAGGGAATGAAATACTATGGACAGCTCGATGTGAAGAACATTGCGGCAGCAGGACATTCCTGCGGCGGTGCCCAAGTGCTCTATAACTGTGGTAACAAGAACATCAAAACCTGTCTCATCTTAAATGCCGGAATGGGTTCCATGACCATGGCTGGAGCCAGTCCTGCTTCCTTGCTCAATTTACACCAGCCCATCCTCTATGTGACGGGTGGTCCCTCAGACGTGGCTTACAACAATGCCCGCATCGACTTTCAGTCCATCAGCAAAGTGCCTGTCTTCTTGGCCGACCATCCTGCTTCGGGGCATGGTGGTACCTATGGCCATCCCCACGGTGGCCCATACGCCCAGCTCGTCCTCCGTTGGCTCGACTGGCAGCTGAAAAGTAAGAAAGCCAATGCCTCCATATTCATGAAGCCCGACTTGACCGACTTCCCAGGTTGGACGATTCAGAAGAAATAACTCCATAAGACATGAAACGTAATTCCTACGCAGACCTCGGATTGGTCGTTGCCGTGGCAGTTTTTATCATCCTCTTGATTAAAAGCTCGATTTTTGGGCTTTCATGGTTCTCGTTGGTGTGCCTGGTGCTTACTGTGGCCTATTTTGCCATCTCCTATTTCAACAGTTCGCACAGCTCGGTGGTACGGCGGGCAACGACGGCCTATTTGCTCCTGATGCTCTTCTCTTTGGTGGGAGTCGTGCTTTTCGACAAGAATGCCCATCCCAAGATGCATGCTTTTGAGGGCGCCGCTGTGGATTCGGTAGTAGAGGAAGAATTTGTTATTGAAGACCGTGACATCCCTGTAGAGATTGTTCCGCAGGACACCCTGAACGTTGATTCGCTGGCAGAAGACACCCTGTCCTCAGATTTGCCTACAGAAACTCCGACCTTGCCAGATACGGAGGATGAAATACTATAATATAAATTGTACACATATTAAAATGATGAAAACCATTCCTGTGCTACTGCTGACAGGTTATTTGGGCAGTGGCAAAACAACGTTACTGAATCGTATCTTGTCCAATCGGAAAGGCATCCGCTTTGCCGTGATCGTGAACGACATTGGCGAAGTGAATATAGATGCCGACCTCATCCAAAAGGGTGGAATTGTGAATGAGCAGGACGATTCGTTGGTAGCCCTGCAAAACGGCTGCATCTGTTGTACGCTGAAGATGGATTTGGTGGAGCAACTGACAGACATTGTAGCCCAGCATCGCTTTGACTACATTGTCATTGAGGCCAGTGGCATTTGTGAGCCTGCTCCCATTGCCCAGACCATTTGCTCCATTCCCTCAATGGGCGGAAAGTACACGGCTGAAGGATTTCCCGTGGTCGATAGCATCGTGACAGTGGTGGATGCCCTGCGGATGCAGGATGAATTTGCCTGTGGCGAAGGGTTGATGAACAAGAAACTCGCCGAGGACGACATCGAGAATCTGGTCATTCAGCAGATAGAGTTTTGTAATATTATCTTGCTGAACAAGGCAGCAGAGGTATCTCCTGCCGAGTTGGGCCGAATCAAGGAAATCATCCGTGCCATTCAGCCAAAGGCAGAAATCATTCCTTGCAATTTTGGCGATGTGGAGCTTGACCGTATCCTCAACACCAAGATGTTTGACTTCGACAAAGTGGCCACTTCAGCCGCCTGGATTGCCGAGATTGAAAAGCATCACGATGAGGAGGAAGAGGAGCACCATCACCACCATGAAGAGGATGAGCACCATCATCACCATGACGAAGACGAGGATGAGCATCCCGAAGGTTGCACCTGTGGCCATTGCCATCATCATCACCACGACGATGAAGGAGAGGCCGAGGAATACGGTATCAGCACCTTTGTCTATTACCGACGTCAGCCACTGGATTTGTCTGCGTTCGACTATTTTGTAGCTCGCAAATGGCCGAAAAGTGTCATTCGTGCAAAGGGCATTTGCTATTTTGCCGACGAACAACAAAACTGCTATGTGTTCGAGCAGGCTGGCAAGCAGGTCTCCCTGCGCAACGCAGGACAGTGGTATGCCACCATGCCCAAGGATGAACTGGAGCGTCTGATGGAGGCAGAGCCAGGACTGAAGCGAGACTGGGATGAGAAATATGGCGACCGAATGCAGAAATTAGTGTTTATCGGTCAGAAAATGGACAAGGAAGAAATTATCCGTGAGTTGGACGGATGCCTTTGCGAATGAAACGGACGGTATTGAAAACAGTGGGGGCTATGGCCTTCGTTGGAGCCGGCATTGCGGCAAGCACAGCCTACGTCCTGTTGGGTCATCCTTTCAGAAATGCAGAACCGGTCTATCTCTACGTCTATCCCGATGATAAACTGGAGCAAATCGAAGGTCGCCTACGGGACATTGCCAATCCTTCCTGCATGTGGGGGCTTACGCTTTCCGACAAAATCTTCGGTCTTTCCGACAAACTGCGGACAGGACGCTATGAGGTTACCTCTGACATGAACATGCTTGCCTTGGTGCGCCGTCTGAAAAATCATGCCCAGGCACCTGTGAATCTGGTCGTTCCCTCCGTGCGCACAGTGCAGGACATGGCAGGACGGCTTGGTGGAAAGCTGATGGTCGATTCAGCGGCATTGGCCGACATCTTGACCGACTCCGTGGCTTGTGCCAAACTGGGTTATACGACGGCAACCGTACCGGCTCTTTTCATCCCTAATACCTATCAAGTGTATTGGGATATCAGCATCGAGGACTTCCTGAAACGTCTGGTGAAGGAAAACCAAACTTTCTGGACGGACGATCGGCAGGCCAAGTCTAAGGCATTGGGGATGAGTCGTGAGGAGGTAGTTACCTTGGCAAGCATCGTCGATTCCGAAACGGCTAACAATCTTGAGAAGCCTCGCATTGCCGGGCTTTACTTGAACCGCATCCGTGTGGGTATGCCCTTGCAGAGCGACCCGACGGTTGTCTTTGCCGTAGGTGACTTCTCGTTGCGGCGCATTCTTCGCAAACACCTCATGGTCGATTCTCCCTATAATACATATATATATAAGGGACTGCCGCCGGGTCCCATCCGCATCCCTTCTGTCGCAGGCATCGATGCCGTATTGAACCATGAAACGCATTCCTATCTTTATATGTGTGCAAAGGAGGACTTTTCCGGCACCCACAACTTCGCAACTTCCTACGCGGAGCATCAACAAAACGCTCGCCGCTATGCGAAAGCATTGGATGCACGGGGAATAAAGTAATTTGCAAAAAGAAAGGCGAATCTCACCATGGGATTCGCCTTTCTTTTGGGAATGTTATTCTTAACTTACTTCACAAACACTTTCTGAATTTCGCCGTTTGCAAACTTGACGATGTTAATGCCCTTTTGCAGTGCATTCACCTTTACACCGGCAGCGTTGTAGATGCCAGCGGCAGCGGCTTGAACTGTGGCAGTCTTGATGCCCGTAGCCAGTTCTACATCGTTTGTCAGGGTGACGATGTGCAGGTAGCGCTTGCCGTTATACTCAAGGCCGATGCGAATCTTGGCAGTAGCATTTTCCATCTCAAAGTAGCCCTGGTCGTCGAAAGCAAGGATTGGGGTACCGTCCTCTTCGGTAGATACCATTGCAGAGAGGATGGCACTTTCGTTGTCGTCTGCCACGCAGTATCCGTCTTGGTTGTAGAAGATGGCTTCCTCAACGTTTCTTGTCTCGAAGATGGTCTGAGACTTCGGAGCGAATACCGTGCAAAGGTCAGCCATGTCAGGTGCCAACTCGTCCGTGATACCCAGTGCCTCGAAAGCCTTGCTCATATCTACGTGTGCAACATACATACCGAGGTTGTCGTCATACATATCAGGAGAAACAAGGAAGAGGGTGTCTTCTGTGCCAGCGAGTTCGCCTTCTGGAGTAACCTCGTCCACATACTTCACGTGGAGGATGTACTTCATGTAGGCACCTGTCTCTACATTCACGAAGTAAATGTTAGCCTCATACTGGTCGCCTGAAGTACGCTGACCAGGGAACTGCCACCATGTGATTTCACCGTCGGCGTATGTCATACCAAATGAGTTTGTACCCCAGGTAGAATGACTGACGATGACCTGATGTTCTTCGTTCTCGTAGGTCTCCACACCGAACCAGAAGCCTGGAGCTGGTGTACAAGTGTAGTTGTCCGACCATGACATTTTACCTTCAGCGTCTGCCTTGTCAGCATAGAGCTTAAAGTCGTTCGTGCCAATCACGCCCTCGATGTAGTCAAGATCGAGTGTGGTCTTGTTGCCCCATTCGTATGTGTCAGCCGATGGGATAATCTGTATGGCAACCTCCTCGGTAGAGGCAAGAGTGTATTCCACCTCTTCTGGGTTCTGCTCAGGAGCCTTCACCGTGTATTCAACGTTCACGGCATAGTACTTTGCACCCTTCTTGAAGACGAGCTGTGCCTTCACCGTCTGGTCTTCCGTGATGTCGGTGAAGTGTCCAGACATCTGACCAATGGTGAACTTACCGTCCTCCAGGCTGGTTTCGGTGCGGGCAATGAAGAATGCAGAACTTGAACCCCAATTTGCGATGTAGCCTTCCTCGTTGTAGTAATAACCGCCAGAACCTTCCGTGTGGTTATCACTCAATTCACCCTCGGAAGCCCATGTATAGATATCATCAAGGTCGTCGGTCGTGCATTCCAGGGCAGCTACGACAGCCGCCATGTCGATGGTGAATCCCTTGGTTGCATAGTTATTGTCGATGGCAGCGGTAACGGAGATATTCTGCTCACCCACCTTCGTAAACTCGTCGGGGTTGATAACCTCTGGTTCCTGCATATCCACATAGACCTTCACCTTGGCAGCCTTGTCGCCCACGATGATGTAGAGGTTTGCATAGTCGGTATCGCCGCTCTTCAGTACGTCTGGGAACTGACCCGAAACAATGGAGAAGGTGTCTTCTGCGAGGGTGATGTTCTGTGTGTAGAACGTGTTGCTGCCCGTACCCCATGCCTTCGGGGCGCAGCCGACCACAGTCTCTTGTTCGGTAGTCTCGTCGAAATTAATATAACGGCCAAACCATGCGCCACCTGCTGCATCCTCCGGCTTCTTCAGCTCGTCACTCCATGAATAGGTGGTCTCGTCGTTCTCTGTCACACCTGTTATCATCTGTGTGTAAGTGAAGTCGGCCACAACCTCATCCAGTTCTTTAGAGGTTACGCCCAGTGCCTCATAGATACCTTCAAGGGTAGTAGAGTAGGTCTTTCCCTCGTATGACTTACCAATGAGGAAAGGCAAAGCCAACTCATATTCCTTCACAATGGTCAGGGCTGACAGCGAAGTAGTTGGCAGTGGCAGTTCAGGCATTGGAGCTGCATTCACCTTCAGTGTGATGTTGAAGCTGGCCTCCTTCTCGCCGTTGACGAGGTAGAGGGTAGCCTTCAGTTCACTGTCAGTGTAGATGTTCTTGAAAAAGTTGGGCATCTGTCCCATGTAGATATCCACCACGGCAGAAGTGATTTCCTTCGTCACCTCATCGACACTCTCGTCGTAGCTGAGACCTACATACCAGCAAGTACCCTCGTCGCCGTATCCCTGTGGAACGCCGTTGATGTTCTGCCAGAACTCGTTTGTGTTGCCCGTATAGGTATTCGACTTGCTTTCGTCCGCCATCTTGATATAGACAGCGTCACCGGCATTAATCAGCTCATGCAGGGCAGCGGTGTCCGTGCCCAGCGTCGTTGCGACCTCTGTGGCGTCGAAGCCTTGGTCGCCGCTGTAGTAGTTGTTTTCAGGATCGGACGTAATGTTGACCGAATACTGAGCCTTAGCAATCGTGCTGACCATCAACAGGACAAGCACGAGAAAAGAAAAGTAGATTTTTCTCATAAAGCTAAATTAATTAAATTGGTTAATAAATAAATATATGTATAATAGATTTAGTAGCCGAAAGACGCTTCTTCGGCGCAAAATTACAAAAACGTTCAGAAACAGGCAAACTTTTGTGCCTTAATTTTCCGTTTGGCAATTTACAGGGTTACAAAATCCTGCTTTTTAGGGCGCCGAGGACAAAGCGTGAGTCTGTCGCTTTGCCCTCGGTCGTTGGCCTCAGTTGCCGATGGCGAAAAAAGTTACACGCTAACTAAAAATATTTAATAAATCTTAATCGCTGACGCCTATTTAGGAAAAAACATGTACATTTGTACATCTATATAAAAATCGAAAAAAATGACACGTATCATCAAAGATATTTTTTATGTAACCTTGCTTTTCTTGTGTACTACAGCCTCGGCGCAGAAGGTGTCGATTGGCAACTACGTCTTCCCGAAAGGCAAGGCGACTTATTACGGCGACCTGGTGAGTGGGAAGCCTTACGGAAAGGGCAAGACGGTATTCCAAAACGGAGACATCTATGAGGGGGACTATGTGAAGGGAAAGCGGCAAGGCTATGGCATTTATCGCTTTGCCGACGGTGAACGATACGAGGGCAACTGGCTCCAAGACCATCAGCATGGCCAGGGAGTATTCTATTTCTCCAACAACAACCGATATGACGGTTCTTGGAACGCAGATTATCAGGAAGGGTTTGGAACCATGTACTATTTCAATGGTGACAAGTATGAAGGCACCTGGCATCAGGATAAGCGCGAAGGCGAAGGTGCCTACACTTGGGCCAATGGCGTATATTACAAGGGCGGCTGGAAGGATAACCGAAAGTCAGGCAAGGGCGTATATGACTGGCGTGACGGCAGCAGCTACAGTGGTGACATGCTAAACGACCTTCGAAACGGTACGGGCACGTTCATCTATGCCAATGGTGACAAGTACGTGGGTGACTGGAAGGACGACCTGATGCATGGCCGGGGCATCTACATCTTTGCCAACGGCGACAAATACGAGGGTGAGTACCTGGAAGGCGAGCGCACGGGACAGGGTATCTTCACCTACACGGACAAGCGTAAGTATGTAGGCCAGTTCTTGAACGGACTGATGGAAGGCGTGGGTACCTACACATGGCCAGACGGTTCGAAGTATGAGGGCAGTTGGATTGAAGACAAGGAATGTGGTCGTGGCAAATATGTGGGTGCCAATGGCGATGTATATGACGGTGAGTGGCTGAATGGCGAGATGCACGGCGAAGGTGTGCTGCGTATGTCAGACGGCTCAAAGTTCAAGGGACAGTTCAAGAACGGTATGAAGAATGGAAAGTGCGTGGAGGAAAGTGCTGACGGCATCCGTTTCGAGGGTTCCTATTTGAACGACCTGAAGGATGGTCCCTTCGTAGAGAAAAACCGAAACGGCTCCATCGTCCGTCGTGGCGTATATGTGAAAGGAAAAGTGCAAGTGCTGAATTAACGACCCCGCTAAACGTGTACCATTTACCATGTACAATGTGCAAATTAAAGGGAAAATCATAGAGCAGGTGAAGGACGTCGCCAAGGAGGCGGGTGCCTTCATTCGTTTGCAACGTCAGGACTTCTCGCCCGATAAGGTGGAGACAAAGGGGACGCATGACTATGTGAGCTATGTGGATAAGGAAGCGGAGCGGCTGATTGTGGAACGTCTGAGGAAGGTGCTTCCTGAAGCGGGATTCCTAACAGAGGAGTGTACCACTGTGGACGACGTACAACACGAATACGTATGGGTGATTGACCCACTGGACGGCACCACAAACTTTGTACACGGACTGCCGCCCTATTGTGTGGCGATTGCTCTGCGGAAGGGTAGGGAAATCCTGCTTGGCGTTGTCTATGAAGTCGTAAACGACGAATTGTTCTGGGCTTATCAGGGGGGCGGAGCCTATCTTGGCGAACAGCCGATTCGGGTGAGCAACGAGCAGCACTTGAACGATGCTTTGCTCTGTTTCGGGTTCCCTTACAACGTGGAGGCTTGGTCGCCCGTGATGCAGCGGATTGTCAGGGACTTCTACGGCCACTGTGCCAGCATACGCAATCTGGGCTCGGCAGAGACGGAATTGTGCTATGTGGCTTGTGGGCGTTTCGACGGCTACGTGGAGTCGTACCTGAAACCCTGGGATGTCGCGGCGGGTAGCATTATCCTTCAAGAAGCTGGTGGCATGGTCACCGACTATCAGGGTGGTAACCAGTGGATGGACGGACAGCAGGTGTTGGCCACCAATTCAGTCCTGCACGAAGAATTGAGACAGAAACTGACCTTAACATTTTAACTTTTAAATTACATATTATGATTATCGACACACTTGAAAACCTTAGCAAGTACGCTGCACTCAATCCCCTGTTTCCGAAAGTCGTTGAATATATCCAAAACAACGACCTTGCGGCTCACGAACCGGGGAAAGTACAGATTGAAGGTGCAGACCTTTTTGTGAATTACAATGTGTCAAAAGGCAAGACAAAGGAAGAGGCCCGCATTGAGAGCCACAATCGCATGATTGACATCCAGATTCCGTTGAATGTGCCCGAGACGATGGGCTATACGGCCAGAAAGGATTTGCCGGAGGCTGAGTACAATGCCGAGAAGGACATCACTTTCTATCCTGGATTGGCAAAGACCTATGTGACGGTGCAGCCCGGCGAGTTTGCCGTCTTCTTCCCACAAGATGGCCATGCCCCTTGTGTCAGTGACGCATCGGAAATCAGGAAAGTTATATTTAAAGTGAAAAATGAAATATTATAAAACATTGTAATACTATGGCTATGAAAAAGACAACAAAGAAAGCCCCTGCTGTCAAGCACATTGGGCTTGTGAAGAATGACCCTTGGCTCGAACCGTTTGAGGAAGCCATCAGGGGACGCCACGACCATGTGGAGTGGAAGTTGAACGACTTGACTCAGAACGGCAAACAGACGTTGAGTAGCTTTGCCTCTGGCTATCTGTATTTTGGTCTGCATAAGCTGGAGAAGGGATGGGTGCTCCGTGAATGGGCACCAAATGCCACGGAGATTTATGTGATTGGCGACTTCAACGGCTGGCAGGAGGATGCCAAATATAAGATGAAGGCATTGAAAAATGGAAACTGGGAAATCAAACTATCTGATAAACAGCTAAAACATGGCGATTTATTCAAGCTGAAAGTGAAATGGAACGGCGGCGAAGGCGAACGTATTCCAGCTTGGATTAACCGGGTGGTGCAGGACGATGTCACTAAGATTTTCTCTGCGCAGGCATGGGCACCAGAGACTCCCTACGAGTGGAAGAAGAAAAACTTCAAGCCCAACACGGCTCCGCTGCTCATCTACGAGTGTCACATCGGTATGGCGCAGGATGCCGAGAAGGTGGGAACCTACACGGAGTTTAAGGATAACATTCTGCCCCGCATCAAGAAGGAAGGTTACAATGCCATTCAGATTATGGCTATTGCTGAGCATCCTTACTACGGTTCGTTTGGCTACCATGTCAGCAACTTCTTTGCCGCCAGCAGCCGTTTCGGAACGCCCGAGGAACTGAAAGCCCTGATTGACGAGGCACATGGCATGGGCATCACCGTCATCATGGACATTGTACATTCTCACGCTGTGAAAAACGAGTTGGAGGGTCTTGGCAACTTTGCTGGAGACGGCAGCCAGTACTTCCACGGTGGCCCACGTCGTGAACACAACCAGTGGGACTCTCTATGCTTCGACTATGGCAAGAACGAGGTTCTCCACTTCCTGCTCAGTAACTGCAAATATTGGCTCGATGAATACCACTTCGACGGCTTCCGTTTCGACGGTGTCACCTCCATGCTCTATTACAGCCACGGACTCGGACAAGCCTTTTGTGGCTATGGTGACTACTATAATGGTGCCGAGGATGACGATGCCATTTGCTACCTCACGTTGGCCAACCTGCTTATCCATGAGGTGAATCCAAAGGCCATCACCATTGCCGAGGAAGTGAGCGGAATGCCCGGACTGGCAGCCCCTTACAAGGACGGTGGCTACGGCTTCGACTATCGTATGCAGATGAACGTGCCGGACTACTGGATTAAGACCATGAAGGAGCGTAAGGATGAGGATTGGAAACCGTCAAGCATCTTCTGGGAGCTGACGAACCGACGTGCCGACGAGAAGACGGTGACCTACGCGGAAAGCCACGATCAGGCATTGGTTGGCGACAAGACCGTCATCTTCCAACTCATCGATGCCGACATGTACTGGCATTTCAAGAAGGGTGACGAGAACTTCATGGCCAACCGTGGCATTGCTCTCCACAAGATGATTCGTCTTGTCACGGCCAGCACCCTCAACGGAGCCTACCTGAACTTCATGGGTAACGAGTGGGGACATCCGGAGTGGATAGACTTCCCACGTGACGGAAACGGATGGAGCTACAAGTATGCGCGTCGTCAGTGGAACCTTGTTGACAACCACGAACTTTGCTACCACTACCTCGGCGACTTCGACGAAGCCATGCTCAGTGTGCTCAAGTCTGAGAAGAACATCCAGAAGACACCTGTCCAGGAAATCTGGCACAACGACGGAGACCAGATTCTGGCCTATACCCGTGGCGACTTGCTGTTCGTCTTCAACTTTAATCCCAGTCAGTCGTTTACCGACTACGGTTTCATCGTACCCGAAGGAGCCTACGACGTTGTCCTCAACACCGACAGCAAGGCATTTGGCGGCAACGACTTAGCCGACGATTCCATTCGTCACTTCACCAACTACGATCCTATTTACGAGAAAGACCACAAAGGCTGGCTGAAACTTTACATTCCAGCCCGTTCTGCAGTCGTCCTGAGAAAAGCCGTTGAAGAATAAATAGTAACTGTATGTTAAACGACAATCACTCAAAGCAAACCTCGGGAATAGTCCGCTATTCCTGTGGTTTGCTTTTCATGCTTTTTACCTTTTCTTACCTCTTTTTCCTTCAGGGAAACGTGTTGGCAGAGACACAGTACATTTACTCCCATGGCCTGACGACCTATTCCATCTTGATGGGTTCCGTCCTCATTACCCTAATTCTGCAAACATTGCAATGGATTGTCGGACGTGTCTTCAAACCTCATGCCAGTTTCCATGTGCTGAGTTACCTGCCGTCGTTCATTCTGTTGGCATTCATTACTTCCAGTAGGTACTCTTTGATCACCACAGCTGTTTGGATGTGGGTGCTTCCCATTCTGCTCGTTTTCAGTCTGGTCCTGCTCCTAATTCTCAAATCTCGATTTTCCACACCTAATCTACACCCAGCTTCCATAGCCACCTTGCTTTGGAAAAATCACTTGGTGCTGTTCATCCTCTTCCTGCTTTGTGGCACGGTTTCCACATTAAAAGACGTCTATTGTTATGAGTTGAAAATTGAACGGCTTATCATGGAACAAGACTATGAGGCAGCCACTCAGGTAGCCCCACTATCGCTGAAAACCACCCGCCGTCTGACGGAACTGCGGATGTTTGCCCTTTCCCAGCAGGAGCAGTTGGCCGAACGCTTGTTCGATTTTCCCCAATATCATGGGGCGGCAGGTTTGCTTTGTCTTTCCGACACCTCTTTATTATATAGATACCCTGTACAGCGTATCTGCTACCGACTGGGTGCCCTTCCTGACAGTGCGACGATTCACAGCGAGATTCAGTACCTCCAAGTGATGAACCGCATTGACACACTGCGTACAGCTGTCACACAAGATTACGAACTTTGCTACTATCTGCTTGACAAAGACCTTAATAGCTTTGCCAAGAAACTTCCCCTCTATTATCCGGATGCCCCGACGACTCCATTGCCCCGTGCCTATCGTGAAGCCGTACTTTATCTGGCCAAGACGCAGAAAAAGCATTTCAAATACACCCTTTCCCCTGAAGCCTACGAACAATACCAGCAACTTAAAAGCGAATACACAGATGCCATAGAACAAAAAAACCAAACTCGTCGTCAGTTTGGCAATACGTTCTGGTGGTATTATGAATACGGAGATTAAGTCTGGTCCTTCCAATGTGTACATGGACTATTTCCTCTTTCTCTGCTCTCTGTCTTCTCCGTTTTCTCTTACCCAAATAGCGTTTTTCGGTCACGTTCAATGGCGGGCACAACCCATTCCTCAGGGATGAACCGCCAGTGGTTGCGAGGTTGGGGGCTGATAGTACCTTTATCCCTGATGTATTCGGTCAGGTAATGGCGGATGTCCTTGTCGGAAATGCTTCGGATGCGACGGTCAATCTCCTCCTTGGTCAGTCCCGCTCCCTTCGTCAGCAGCTCGCCACCACCATTGGCACGGTAAGCTGTTATGGCGACAAGGTACGTCTTCCTCAAGTCGAAGGGCATTCCATCGTCAGTTTTTAGAATGTTGATTCGTTCCCCGGCAGGACGGGTGACATCCACTTCGTAATGGATGCCGGCGGCAGAGTCGAAATTGAAAATGAAATTGACAAACCCCATCTGTTCCGGCTTGTGGCGCATCGGGGCAATTTGTAGCAGCGGGTCTTCAGGGCTGTGCATCTGGTGAATCCAGTTTGCATAGCTCATTTCCAGATAATTCTTAATTTCTTGCCCCGTCAATTCCAGCGTGAAGAGGTGGTCTTCAAACCGATACAAGTCGAAAAGGTTGCACAGCTTCACAT
This sequence comes from uncultured Bacteroidaceae bacterium, assembly GCA_905236065.1. Classification (GTDB taxonomy): domain Bacteria; phylum Bacteroidota; class Bacteroidia; order Bacteroidales; family Bacteroidaceae; genus Minthosoma. The sequence goes on from CAJONZ010000043.1 coordinate 36,658, forward strand.
CCCCCGCCTCAATCGAGGCATGGAAGAAAAGGGGTGCCGAGAGGGAAATGTCGGCATGGGAAATGTGTAGCTGTAGTTCCTGAATCAGGTCGATATAGGCCGAGGAACCGAAATAGGCATCCTTCACATCGACCCTATTCGTAAACACGCCGATTTTCTGGTCTGCATACTCCTTGACATTCTTGAAGTCGCGGCTGAAGAAACGATTGAACTCAGCGGCATGGTTGTTATGCAGCTTTCCGATGTAACGCAGACGGGCATCTATTTCCTTGTGTAACACTTTGTTCGTCTCGGCGTTCAGCGTGAATTTTACGTCAATCTCGGCAACGGAATGGGCATAGCATCCAGGATTGATGCACATGATGCTTTTGCCCGATGGAGCGTCAATCTCCTCCATGTTACTGGCATGGTCGTGCCCATAGAGAACCAGGTCGAAACCCTCCACGTTCTCCACCGTGCTACGCACCTCATTCTCCTTGTACTCCGGCGTGACGATACCCTCGTCCATGCCGGAATGGAACAGCCCGATGATGAAGTCAGGATTTTCCGTCTCCCGGATACGTTCTATCCATTTCACGGCACTTTCCTGAATGGGTTCAAAGTGCATGTCGCCCCAGATGTAGTGAGGAATCCACTGCGGAATGGCTGCCGTGACAAAACCGACGACTGCAATCTTCACACCGCTTCTACGCAGGATGGTGTAGGGTTCGAAGTAGGGGAGACCCGTCTCGTTGGAAATGGCATTGGCACCCAGCACGGGAAAATTGCAGTGATGCACATAGTCGTCGAACACTCTGTGCCCCGTCTCAATATCGTGATTGCCCACCACGGAGACATCGTAGCCGATGAAATTGCAGAAATCGGCCACCCGGTGATGCTTATGTTGAGCCACATAATTATAATAATAGCTGGTTGGCTCGCCCTGTAGCATGTCTCCCCCGTCGATAAGAATGGTGCCAACAGGGTTGTACTTGCATTGTTGGGCCACAAAACCATGCACCCTTTGCAAACTACCCTTGCCCCAGTGGTCGTGGCGGAAATCGAAAGGAAAGTAGTTGCCGTGGATGTCCGAAGTGAAAATAATCTTTATTTTACGCTGTTTTGTGTCCAAGGAAAAGAGGTGTTAGAGATTAATTCGCAGCCTCAAATTCTTTCAGGAAGCGTACGTCATTCTCGGAGAACAGGCGGAGATCCTTTACCTGATACTTCAGGTTGGCAATACGCTCTATACCCATGCCGAACGCATAACCTTTGTATTTCGTGGAGTCGATGCCGTTCAGTTCCAGCACGTTCGGATGCACCATGCCGCAACCCAGAATCTCCAGCCAACCGCTGCCCTTGCACATCGAACAGCCCTTGCCTTTGCAGAGTGTACAACTGACGTCCATCTCTGCACTCGGCTCAGTGAAGGGGAAGTAGCTGGGACGCATACGAATCTGCGTGTCCTCGCCGAACATCTCCTTGGCAAACAGGAGGAGCACCTGCATCAAGTCGGTGAAGCTTACCTCCTTGTCAACGTACAATCCCTCCACCTGATGGAAGAAACAGTGGGCGCGAGCCGAGATGGCCTCGTTGCGATACACACGTCCCGGACAGATGACGCGGATGGGCGGTTGTTGCTTTTCCATCACACGTGCCTGTACTGAACTGGTGTGGGTACGCAAGATGATATCGGGGTGAGCCTCTACGAAGAAAGTGTCCTGCATGTCCCTTGCCGGATGGTCTTCTGCAAAGTTCATGCTTGAGAACACATGCCAGTCGTCTTCCACCTCTGGCCCCTCGGCCAGAGAGAAACCCAGACGGGAGAAGATGTCAATAATCTCGTTTTTCACGATGGTGAGTGGATGGCGTGTGCCCAGGTCAACAGGGTAGGCCGTGCGGGTGATGTCAATCTCTGCCTCCTCTCCGTCCGTCTGTGCCACACTCTGTTTCAACTCGTTGATAATCTCCATCGCACGGTTTTTCAGCTCGTTGATTTTGATGCCTACCTCTTTCTTCTGGTCGGCTGGCACATTGCGGAAATCATTCATCAAGGCCGTGATTACACCTTTCTTGCTCAGGTACTTGATTCTGAGTGCTTCAATCTCCTCTGCATTCTTTGCTGAAAGCTGTTCAACCTCCTCCAGCATTTCCTTTATTCTTACTAACATAGTTATTTAATTTTTCTGCAAAGGTAATGCTTTTTTCCAAAAATGTTACACAAGTTAAAAAATAAACCGCTAAATTTGCATGATTTTTTAGCTTTGGCCCGCACTTTTGGGGCTAATAGATATGATAAGGCATAACATATTCGTTTTGTTGGCAGTTGTTTTGGCACTCCTCTCGTGTCGTGGAAACAGGCCCGTACAGGATGTTGAGGAACTTTACATTCAAGACTCCATCGACTCCTCCGAGGACACACTCCACCTCATCGTTGAGGAACCTGAACCGCCACAGGCCGTCGATGAACTCTTCGATGACTTTTTCTTCACTTTCGTCATCAATCCCAATTTTCAGACACACCGCATCAACTTCCCCCTGCAATGCAACGAAGGCGACGTGCAGAGGGAAATCAACGAAGAAGATTGGGCGCAGTTCAACCGTTTCAGTTCACAAGACTTCTTCTCCGTCATCTACGAGAACGAGGACGACATTGACGTGCAAAAAGACACAGCTGTCAACCGCGTCGCTGTCGAATGGATATACTTGCAGGACGACTACGTCGAGACCTACACTTTCCGCCGCTTCAAGTCAAAATGGTTCCTGATGTCTATCAACATCTCCAAGATTGACAACGTACCCAACGGAGCCTTCCTGAAATTTTACGCCGATTTCATCTCCGACTCCACTTTCCAGGTTGCATCCATCCGCCAGCCCCTGCGCTATACGCTCACAGAGTCCGACGAGGAAGCCGACGAAGCCTCCAACTCCCAGCTCACCCTCTCCGACTGGCTCTCCATGCGCGATGAACTCCCCATCCCCCACGAATCGCTCGTCAACATCGACTACGGCCAACCCAGCCACAGCACCACCCACAAGACGCTCTTCATGGAAGGTGTCAGCAACGGACTCTCCATGAAGTTCAAGTTCAAGAAAGAAGACGGCGACTGGAAACTTACTGAAATAGAAAATTAAATACAGCCCCTCCTAACGTCCCCCTCAGGGGAGAAACGCCATCCGGATGGATGCCCCCTTTGGAAATTGGTGGATAGGAGAAGGTTATTTTTAACTTTTAATTTTTTGATTCTTAACTTTGAAAACATTCACCAACCACTCCCTCCTCCCACATAACACCTTCGGCATGGATGTCCATGCCCACCTTTTCTATGAATATGAGTCCGAGGAGGAACTGCTGCAAATCCTGCCACAACTGCCTGCCGACCAGCCCGTACTCCATATCGGTGCTGGGAGCAACCTGCTTTTCTCCGGCGACTATCCCGGCATTATCCTCCATTCCGCCATCCGTGGCATCGAGACCGTTGCCGAAACCGCCGACAACCTTCTGTTGCGTGTAGGTGCTGGTGAAGTGTGGGATGATTTCGTCGCCTACACCGTCAGTCGCGGCCTTGGCGGAGCCGAAAACCTCTCCCTTATTCCCGGCGAAGTCGGGGCCTCTGCCGTTCAGAATATCGGTGCCTACGGGGCAGAAGTCAAGGATATCATCACTCAGGTGGAGGCCATCGAACTCACGACGGGGCAACGGCGCACCTTCAGCAATGCCGAGTGTCAGTATGCCTATCGGCAGAGCATCTTCAAGAATCAACTCAAAGGCCGGTACGCCATCACTTACGTCACCTACAGCCTGTGCCGTCACCCCGTGCTCAACCTCGACTACGGAAACATCCGGGCTGTCCTTCCCATCACCCCCTCCGCAACTTACACTGTAAAAGACGTACGCGATGCCATCATCGCCATCCGCAACGAAAAGCTACCTGACCCCGCACTTCTGGGCAACGCCGGCTCCTTCTTCATGAATCCCGTTGTACCCACCGCACAGTTTCAGGCACTTTTACAGGAATACCCCGCCATGCCCCATTATGTCGTTCCCGGCGGCGTGAAGATTCCCGCAGGCTGGCTCATCGACCAATGCGGTTGGAAAGGAAAGAGCCTCGGACGTGCCGGCGTCCACGACCGCCAGGCCCTCGTCCTCGTCAACCGTGGTGGCGCCACCCCCGACGAAATTATGGCCCTCTCCGACGCCATCTGCCAGAGCGTACAGAAGAAATTCGGCATCACCATTCATCCCGAAGTCAATTTTATATGAGAATCATCCTCCTCGGCACCGGTACTTCCTGCGGCGTTCCTCAAATCGGTTGCACCTGTCCCACCTGCACCTCCGCCGACCCACGCGACAAACGCCTGCGTTGCTCCGCCCTCGTGCAAGTTAGCGGCAAGCGCATCCTCATAGATTGTGGGCCTGACTTCCGTGAGCAGATGCTCCACACCGATTTCCAGTCCCTCGACGCCGTGCTTATCACCCACGAACACTACGACCACGTCGGCGGGCTCGACGACCTCCGTCCCTACAGTGTCTTCGGTGACGTCAATGTCTATGCAGAACCCTATTGTGCCGACCATCTTGAACAGCGCATTCCCTATTGCTTCACGCCGCCCGAGAAACGTTATCCCGGTGTGCCCGCCATCAACCTCCGTCGCATTCAGCCCCACCAGCCCATCCATATTGGCGAGGATGTCGAAATCATCCCCATCCGCGTCATGCACGGCCACCTGCCCATCCTCGGCTTCCGCATCCAGAACTTCGCCTACATCACCGACATGAAGTCCATCCCCAATACCGAGATGCCCTACCTGCAAGGCATTGATACCCTCGTACTCAACGCCCTGCGCCATGCTGACCATCCTACCCATCAGACCATCGAGGAAGCCATCAGTTTCTCCCAACTTCTCGGCAGTCCCGAAACCTACCTCATCCACATGTCCCACCACATCCTGCCCCATGCCGTCGAAGATGCCCTGCTGCCCCCCGGTTTCCACTTAGCCTACGATTTCATGGAGATAGAATGCTGAACGACTGCGACTGAGGTAAAACGGCATAAAAAAGAAAAATGATTATCCGCTATTGTACCATCAGCAAGACCGCAACGCGGTCACCGCTCCGTAACCGAGGGTACGAGCACAGCGAGCACCCC
>CAJONZ010000044.1 GCA_905236065.1 uncultured Bacteroidaceae bacterium
GATGACATCGAGCTTCAGCTTATTCTTTGGGTTCACCAGACGCTGGTGTGCTTTGTAGTTCGACCACTTCTCAGCAACGGGTCCCTCTGGAATTTTAGAATCTATATTGATTGCCATAATTCTATTAAATTAAAAATTAAAAGTTAAAAATTAAAATGGGGAGCGATATTACAGGTATGAAATTGTGCAGACCGCCGTGTTCTTTTTAATTTTCACTTTTTATTTGTTACCTGATTTTAGAAAGCCATTTCAAAGGGGACAACTTTTCCTTCGCAACCACCGAGGCAGTCGGGGCAGAGTGCAAAGGCGATGGCCACGATGGCAAACATTGCCATTACAACAGTCGCCCAAATCTGGCTGATGCACTTCCAACGGTTGAACCATACATGACCGCTCCAACCCAGTGTCTGTACACCTGACCAAATACCGTGAGTGAGGTGGAACCAGATGGCAAGAATCCATACGAGGTAAAGGAACACGAAGAGAGGGTTCGAGAATGTGTACTGAATCCAGCCGAAGCCATCGGTAGGAGCGTATGCACCTTCGCAGCCAACGATTTCAGCCCACATCATGTTTGCCCAGAAGTCGTGCAAGTGAAGCACCAGACCCAAGCACACGATGATGCCCAGCACGAGCATGTTCTGGCTGGCCCATTCCACTTTCTCAGGCTTGTCGGTGATAGCATACTTGTTGCTGCCACGTGCCTTCTGATTCTGGAGTGTAAGGATAAAGGCATACACGATGTGAATAACTACCAAGGCAGCCAAGCCGGCAGTAGCCGCAATAGCATACCAGTTGGAGCCGAGCAATTCACAAATCTGGTTGTATGCCTCTGCACTGAAGAGTGCAACTACGTTCATGCACGCATGAAACGTCAGGAAGAGAACAAGAGCAAGACCTGTAACGGACATTACTACTTTTCTTCCGATTGAAGAGTTACATAACCACATAAAATGTTTTGAATTAAAAATGATTAAATAATAAATTATTTGTGATTTTCTGAAATCAATCTCTCCCGGCAAGTTCAGCTAACAAAAGGAAAACGTTTTCCGGGCAAGGGCAAGCCTCAAAGATTTGCAAAAATAACCGATTTGATGCATACATGCAAGCGAAAACAAAAAAATATGCTGAGAAAACCTTCAATTTCTCAGCATATCCATGAAATAAACCTTCATTTCGTTTTGTCGGCTTTGCGATTCGCCCGAAAAATACTTGCAGAGCACGGCATCGAAAGCCTGCTCCGCCTTCATCCTCATCTGTGCTTTCCCAGCCCTGATTCCCGACGAGAGTTCGGTCTTCGGAAGCAGCTGGCGGTTAAAATTTCCATCGCTCATGAGCCGTTCGTTCTTCTTATCCTACTCGTCTTCCCCAAGGATGATTTTCGCCTTTCCACCTTTTTGAGGGCGTACATCCACCTCTTCTATATTATTAATAGGTACCTGTTTCTTGATGCTTTGGTCGAGCGAAATCAGCGTCTCGGTAGAATCCACACCGTGAATGCCCTGTATTTTGCGGTTGAGCAAATCCATCAGCTGCTCGTTGTCGCGGGCATACAGTTTCACCAACATCGTGTAAGGCCCCGTCGTGTAGTGGCATTCCACGATTTCGGGAATCAGCTTCAGTTCGTCCACCACCCGTGCATACATCGAACCTTTCTCCAGTCGGATGCCCACATAGGTACAGGTCTTATAACCCAGGCTCTTCGGACTGATGTGATAGCCCGAACCCGTGATGACGTTCATGTCAATCAGGCGTTGCACCCGCTGATGGATGGCAGCCCGCGACACGCCACACACAGCGGCCACATCCTTAAAAGGAATACGTGCGTTGTTGGAGATAATCTCCATAATCTGTTTGTCAAGTTTGTCTATCTTTTCCATAACGCATTTTACAATTTATCAGCAAAAATAGGCAAATAAAATCAATAAAGCCTCATTTTTATGTGGAAAAAACACAAAAATGAGGCTTTTTTTTATGAAAATGTGTAAAAATGTCGTTCAGAGTGCCATTATTTCTTCTTTGCAGCCGCCGTTTCAATCTCCAACAGCTCTACCGAGAAGATCAGTGCCGAGTATGGTTTGATTTCCTTTCCGGTCTCACGGTCGCCGTAAGCCAACTGGTAAGGAATGTAGATTTCCCACTTCGAACCCACAGGCATCATCTGCAATGCCTCGGTCCATCCCTTGATGACTTGGTTCACCTGGAATGTCGCAGGCTGACCGCGCTTGATGCTTGAATCAAACACTGTACCGTCAATCAGCGTACCCTCGTAGTTCACCTTCACCTTGTCGGTTGCCTTTGGCTTCTCGCCCGTACCCATGGTAATCACCTTGTACTGCAAGCCGGAAGCCGTGGTCTGCACACCCTCCTTGGTCTTGTTCTCCTCCAGCCACTTCTCACCCGCGATGCGGTTTGCACCGTAAAGGGCCTCCTTGTTCTCGGCCTGACGCTTGTTCATCAGTTCGCGGAACGTAGAACTGGCCTCGGCAGGCTTCAGCGAGCCCTTCTCCAACAGTCCTTCCAGAATGCCCACAGCTACAATCTTGGCATCCATCGTCTTGCCCGGCTCGGCAGAATAGTAGTCCTTCGAGAAGTTCTCCGTCATGTTCACCACCTGTCCGCCAATCTGTCCACCGGCATTGTAGGCAGCCAACTGCTTGTTCGTCGGGTCAACGGCCACACGATCCATCACGCCACGGCAGAAGTCAGCGATGAACGTCGTATCTACGCCCAGCTGTCCGATAAGATACTGCTTCAGGCCGTTGCTCTGGGCCACACCGAACAAGTGGGCCACACTGTCGCCCGGGGTGGTCAACCGCAAGGCCGGAAACTCAAAACCCTCAGCGGCAGCCTGGCTTGCGCCGTTCTTCTGTGCCTCCATGAAAGCGGCCAGGTCCTTCTTCTGCTTCTCCTTGAATGCCTTCAGGTCGGCAACCTGCTTTTCCTTGGCGGCCTTGGCTGCGGCCTTCTCAGCGGCAATTTTCTCCTTTGCGGCAGCCTTCACTGCTGCGATACTGTCCTTTGCGCTTGTCTGCGCAAAAGCAGCGCCTGTCATAGCAAGCGCTGCAATCATGATAGTTAATTTCTTCATGCTTCTATATCAATCAATGGTGCGACACCCTCCTTCTCCACGAGACGGAGCCGTCGCACCTGTTCCTGATTCTTTATTTCAAAACCTCAATGGTGAACACAAGGGTTGAGAAAGGCTTAATCTTACCCATATTCTGTGAGCCGTAACCCAGTTCCTGTGGGATGACAACCTCCCACTTTGAACCTGCGGGCATCAGCTTCAGCGCTTCTACCCATCCCTGGATGACATGTGGAGCGGCCATGTTCACCTCGAAAGGCTCATTGCGGTCGTAGCTGCTGTCGAACGTCGTACCGTCAATCAGCTTACCCTCATAGTTCACTTTCAGTCTGGAAGTGTCGGTTGGCAGGGCACCGTCACCGGCTACAAGCACCTTGTACTGCAGACCAGACTTTGTCACTGTCACGCCTTCCTTCTTCTTGTTTTCAGCCAGATACTTCTCGCCGGCAACCTTGTTATCGCCATACTGCTTCTCAAGGCTGGCCTGACGCACGGGCTCCAGCTTCTCGTTGAATTTTGCGTATGCCTCCTCAGCCGACATGGTCTCTGTACCCTTCAAACCGGCAATCAGACCAGCGAGGATGTTATTCACGTTCACGCTCTGGGTTGAGTCACCGGCAAACACCTCGTTGCTCAGGCCCTTGGCCATCTGCTGAACCTGCTTGCCCACTTCCAGACCCTTCATGTAAGCCTCTTTCTTTGGGTTGGCCTCGTTCACGGCACCTTCCTTCATACCCTTGATAAATTCATCCATGTAGGCAGAATCCACACCCAGCTGCATGGTCATATACTGCTTCAAACCCTGTGACTGAGCCACACCCAGGTTGTAAGCGATTGAATCTACGTCTGTTTTCAGACTTGCCTTGCCACCTTTGTTGCAGGCCGTAAATGACATGGCAGTCAGTACCACTGCTGCCATCAAAATGAACTTTCTCATCGTTCTGTTTTAGTTGTGAATTTGTTAATGTTTAGAAAATTTGTGTGCAAAGGTAAGCATTATTTTGCCACAAAATCCGCAAAACAAAGAAAATGTACCTTTTTTTACAACTTTTTTGCATTCCGCCCCACTCTTTTCACCTTCTCAGCAGTCTGTACCGCGTTCCGCCAAGGTTATCGACCACACCCTTGACGTTCAACTCAAACAGGGCTACGCTCACCCGGCTGTACGCAAATCCCGTTGCCGCCACCAGTTGGCTGACCGACAAATCTTCCGCCTCCTTCAGACAATCGCATAGCCGCTGCTCATCCTCCGTCAGCTTTGCGAACAGTTCTTGTTGTACGGCCTTTCCCGGCTCCTTGGGTTCCCGTGGTTTCCATTCCATGATTTTAAAAAGGTCCTCCACCGAGCGAATAGCGTGTGCCATTTCGTTATATATAAGCCTGTTGCACCCCTTGCTGTGCTCGTCATATACCCTGCCTGGGAAAGCAAACACTCCACGTCCATAGCTGTCTGCGATGCTCGCCGTTATCAACGACCCGCCCCGTTCGGCACTCTCCACCACCACCGTCACATCGCTCAAACCGGCCACAATCCTGTTCCGCTGCACAAAGTTCCGTTTCTCCGGCTCCGTGCCCGACAGGAACTCCGTCAACAAACCGCCCTGATGTGTCATCTTGATGGCCGTGTCACGATGCAGGGAAGGGTAAATCCTGTCCAAGCCATGTGCCAACACCGCCACGGTGTCCAGCCCACAGGCCAAGGACTCCCGGTGCGCACAAATATCAATGCCGTAGGCCAGTCCGCTGACAACCAACGCCTCTGGGTCTGCCTGCTGCAATTCCTCTATGAAGTGGTGACACACATCGCGCCCATACGGCGTACACTGACGGGTACCGACAACGGAAATCACCCGCCGATGGTTCAGGTCGGCATTGCCACAATAGAACAGCACCAACGGCGCATCGTCACAGTCCCACAACCGCTGGGGGTAGCTCACATCCGTGAACGGGATGCACTGGATGGCCTTTCCCTCCATGAATTTCATCTCTTGCTCCGCTCGCTGCCAGGCATCATCCACATTTTCCAATGCCTGCAACAAACGGGGCGAGGCATCAGGCAATACGTCCAGCAAATGGCCGCGATGCTCAAACACCTCCGCCGCACTGCCCACCGTCTCGCACAGCCGGTGCAAATCAGCCAAGCTGACCCCCTTCAGCTGCGTCAGGGCTATGGCACAAAGTTTCTCCTTCTCGTCAATCATTCAGCCTATTCTGACTTTTCATTTTTAACTCCTATCAACGGTAGGAATATCTCGTTCAACTCCTCGCTTTCGCCCAACTGGCCGTTTACGATGCAGACCGTATCGACCTGCCCACGTACACAAAGTTTCATGTCCACAGCCCGGAAAATGTCCTGCATGAACACCCAGCGAATGCCTTCCTTCTTGACCCACAGCTTGCAAACATACTCGTCGCCACTGTGCAAAGGCACCTTGAACTGCATGGAGATACGTGCCACGACGGCATCCGTACCCCGCTGGTGGAGGTCGGCAAAACTGACCCCGTGGGACGCAAGGAACTCATGTCGCGTGTGTTCCAGATAGTGCTGATAGTTAGCATTGTTGACGATGCCTTGCAGGTCACATTCATAGTCGCGCACCTTGTCGTGGTGCTCAAAGATGTAGTTTTGCATTTTGCGATAATCCCATTTTTGTGGGTGCAAAGTAAATAAAAAATTGCCAATGCACAAGTCCTTTCCGCTTTTAACTTTCCCGGAAACACTTTTTTCCACCTGCCGCGAACGATAAATGGCAAATCGTAAATGGTAAATGGCAAATTATTCCTAACTTTGCGACGATTTAATTTTCCATTTATCAAAAAACAGTATTTTCGCATGGACAAACTTTCTTATGCACTCGGTCTCGGCATCGGACAACAGCTGTTGCAGATGGGACTGAAAGATGCGTTGGTCATCGAGGACTTTGCCGCCTCCATCACCGACGTTTTGCAGGGTAACGAACTCAAAGTGAACAACCAGGACGCTCAGAAAATCGTGAATACGTTCTTCGCCGACATGGAGAAGAAGCAGAAGGCCGCTCAGGCTGAAGCTGGCAAGGCTGCCAAGAGCCTGGGCGAGCAGTTCTTGGCCGAGAACGCCAAGAAGGCTGGCATCAACGTGACAAAGAGCGGCTTGCAGTACGAAGTGCTCACCGAGGGCACGGGCAAGCAGCCAAAGGCTACCGACACGGTGCGCTGCCACTATGAGGGCCGCCTGATCGACGGCACCGTGTTCGACTCTTCCTACAAGCGCAACGAACCCGCCGACTTCGGTTTGCAGCAGGTCATCGCCGGTTGGACGGAAGGTGTGCAGCTGATGAAGGAAGGCTCCAAGTTCCGTTTCTACATCCCCTACATGCTGGCATACGGCGAGGGCGGTGCAGGTGCCATGATTCCACCCTTCTCCGCACTGGTATTCGACGTTGAGCTGATTAAAGTATTGTAATGACAACCCCACTCCACACCTCCCCCGCGTCGGGGGAGGCCTGTGGGTTGTTTGACACACACAACACCATGAAAAAAACGCTTACCTTCCTTCTATTACTGTTGGCCGCGACAATGGCCGACGCACAGCCTGTCCTGAATGTGATAGGCGACTCGTATGTGGCCAACCACCGCCGTCCCAAAGAGGAGGCTTGGCACTGCAAGATGGCCAGCGAACTGGGGCTGACGTACAACAACTACGGCAAAAACGGTTCGTGTGTGGCCTTCGACCGCACCCACGACGGAAAATACAACTTCGGACCCGCCATGTGGGTACGCTACAAGGACATGAATCCGACAGCCGACTACGTCCTCATCATTGCCGGACACAACGATGCCGACAAGGTGAAGAACAACGCCGACTCGCTCCGCATGTTCTGCGACTCGCTCGAAACCCTCATTCGTGGCATCGAGACGCTTTGCCCCAAAGCCCGCATTGGTTACGTCACACCGTGGTACGTTGATCGACCCGGCTTCAAACAGGTGTGTAAGAGCGTGAAGAAAATCTGCAAACGCCACCACATCCCCGTCCTGTGGAACTACTCGTCGAAGTGCATCATCAAGGTGCGCGACTCAGAGTTCCGTCGCCTGTATTTCCAAGGCCCGAACGACACCGCCCACCTCAACGCAGCCGGACACGACCTTTTCCTGCCAGTCGGCAAGGATTGGTTCCAGAAAAACGTGATGAAACCATAACCTCCCCCGCAAAAGTAACATAAATATAAATATATGTTCCATGAGGTAAAATCTATCTCATGGAATTTTCTTATTTTTGCAAACAAAAAGAACCGCTATGAACGTAAGAACTTTTCTTTTTACAGTAGCCATGTGTGCCGGCCTGCTTCCCGCCGTGGCCCAACAGGTAGAGTATAAACAGGTGTGGAGTGCCGACAAAGGCAACGGCACCTATGTCAACCCCGTCATCAACGGCGACTTCCCCGACATCGACGTCATTCGCGTGGAGGACACCTACTACATGGTCAGCACGACGATGTACCATTTTCCCGGTGCCACCATCCTGAAGTCGAAAGACTTGGTGAACTGGGAGTATTGCGCCAATCCGTTGCAGAAAATCGACGACAACGATGCCTACAACCTGATGAACGGCGCCTGCCACTATTCACAGGGACAGTGGGCGGCCTCGCTCAACTATTACGAGGGAAAGTTCTACCTCTATTTCATCTGTTACGGACGTTCGGGCGTGGATGACACACAGAACATCCTCCTGACGGCCACCGACCCCGAGGGAACATGGACCATGAAGAAGATGACGGAGCACTACTACGACTCCGGCTGGTTGTTCGACGACGGGGAGAACGGCGACGGCTACCTCTACGTAGCCTGCGGCATTGGCGACATCTGGGTGAACAAGCTGAACGCAAAGACGTTGCAGAAAATCTCCAGCGAGCGGGTCATTAGCGTGGGCAACGGATGCGAGGGCAGCCACATGTACCACATTGGCGACTACTACTACATCTACGCCACCTACGGCGGCACGGAGGGCTCACAGACCATCTTCCGCTCCCGCAACCCGATGGGCCCCTACGAGGAACACAACGGACGTGTGTTTGCCAACCAGAAAATCCACCAGGGCGCCCTGATAGAGACCCAGACAGGCGAGTGGTGGACAATGCTCTTCAAGGATGCCGGTGCCATTGGCCGCATCCCCTACCTGGAGCCGGTGCAGTGGGTCGATGGCTGGCCCATCATTGGCAACAACGGCATCGACGTCTCGAAAGGCGGTGCAGCCTATAAGAAACCCGACGTCGGCCAGACCTACGAGAAGAAATACCTGCCGACCAACGACGCCTTTACCGACACCCAATTAGGGATGCAATGGCAATGGAACCACAACCCCGACAACTCGGCCTGGTCGCTGACGGAACGGAGGGGCTGGTTGCGTCTCTACACCGCCAACGTGACCGACGAACTGACCTGGGCTCGCAACTCCTTGTCGCAACGCATCTTAGGCTACTCTCCCAACGACACGCCGTCGGGCAGCTACAAAAACTCCTGCGGAATGGTGAAAATGGATCTCTCCGGTATGCAGGAGGGCGACATCGCCGGTCTGGCCGTGTTCCAGAACCCCTACTCCTTCATCGGCGTGAAAGTGGTCAACGGAAAGAAGATGCTCTACAGCGAACGCTGCACCTTCAACAGCCAAGTCCTGAAGAAAGCAGAGTCGAAGCTGGGCTCACAAGTGACCTCAGACGTCATCTACCTGCGGGCTACCGTAAACTTCGGCACCAACTCCTGCCACTACTACTACAGCTACGACGCCAAGCGCTGGAACACCTGGGGCGTCACCATGACGATGGGCTACACACTCGACTACTTCGTAGGCCAGCGTTTCTACCTCTTCAACTACGCCACCATCGGACTGGGAGGCTACGTCGATTTCGACTGGTTCTCCACGGAGCAAAGCTACACCGAGGGCATGTTTGGCCCCGACGACCCCTTTGCCGACCAAACGGAGGCCGACCAGACGCTGGCATCACTCAGCGCAGCCGCCACGACAGTGAAAATGGAAGCCGGCAACGTGCTGCCATTGGAACTCACCATGACGGCACAATCCGGAAAGACGCAGAACGTGACGGCACAGTGTGAATACACTATCAGCAACCCGAAAGTCCTAACCCTGTCGGGCAGTCACATCCTGGCCAAGAAACCCGGCGAGGCAGACATCCGGGCCACCTACACCGACCCCTTCGGCCATTCGGAAAGCGTCAGCATCCACGTCACCGTGACAGCCTTCGCCATGAGCAGGGAAGCCCTCAACCCGTCGCTGAAAGGAGCTGGCACCCTCTCCGTTTCTTCAAAACTCAGTTCCCTGAAAACCGCGAAAGACGGCTTGGGCGGCTGGCGATTCGCCTCCGGCATCGACCTGTCAGCCTACAACTACCTAGTCATCCATTTTGCACGTGCCTCCTCTTGTTCGCCCACGTTCCGCATCTACGACTGCGACAACACCTCGGCCACACCCTACGTCCACGAAATCGGGGCAAACAAAATCGTGAAGATTGACCTGCACAACATGAAGACCGCCGACGGCAAGACCCTCGACCCCAGCCGCATCTACCTGGCCGCCTTCAGTTCAACAGGCAGCAGCGCCATGTACATCAACAGCGTCTTCCTCTCCAACGACGGCGAGACGGAAGCCACCTCACAGGACATCACCCTGGAAGACATCCGCCAACTGATTGCCACCTACCTGACCGCAGGCTCTTCCGTAAAGCTCTCTGACATCATGCAGAAAATCAGTGAGTACCTGAATCAATAGGCACACATTCCCCTTCTATCCCCCTGCGACGACCGGGACGAAACACAATTTGCTGTTTCGTCCCGGTCGTCGGCTTCTGCAAAGCCTCGCCCCAACTCCTTCCAAGCCCCTGTGAACTTGTGTTCAACACCCGGAAACATAAAATAGGGCGGTGCATCAAAACTTTTAATGACTCTCCAAAAAATTTTTTTCGCTCAAAGGCACTCTATATTGAGATTTATATTTAACTTTGCGAGCAAGTATCGGCTCATCGTCGTGACACGACGCTGCCAAGGCAGAAAGCATGAGCCTCAGCGGAGGCGCCGATATGACTTTTGTGGGTAAAAACAATAGCATCAGCTATTTATTCAGAGTATCGTGAAACGTAGGAAATTTCAACGATTGAAATGCTTTGAGTAAGTCAGCCGGTGCCCGTGCGATAGCGCGGGCATGACTTATATCTAGCATTTCAGGTAATCCTACGACCTCACGATACGAGAGAAGAGCCATGTTTCGCGCTTCTTTTGTGTCCTGAGGTCTCTTGGTGATTACCTGTAAGCAAGCCTGAAGATATAGTCTGATTGCTCCTAAGACTATCGTATAGATGATTACAGGAGAAATAAAAAACCGTATTGATGCGATATGGGATACCTACTGGGTAGGAGGTATCACGAATCCCATGTCTGTACTGGAACAAATGACCTATCTCTTCTTTATGAAGATGATAGACGATGCACAGCTGAAGAAGGAGGCAGAAGCCAA
>CAJONZ010000045.1 GCA_905236065.1 uncultured Bacteroidaceae bacterium
AATTGTTTTGAACAAATGTTTTGCCATTCCTTCGAACAGCGTGATAATGTCTTCCTGTTCCACAAAGCTCATCTCGCAGTCGATTTGGGTGAACTCTGGCTGACGGTCGGCACGAAGGTCTTCGTCGCGGAAACATTTCACAATCTGGAAGTAGCGGTCGAAGCCTGCCACCATGAGCAGTTGCTTCAGGGTCTGAGGCGACTGTGGCAGTGCGTAGAATTGTCCGGGATTCATGCGGGAAGGCACGATGAAGTCGCGTGCTCCCTCGGGGGTAGAACCAATCAGCATGGGGGTTTCCACTTCGAGGAAACCGAGGTTGCTGAGATAGTTGCGCACGGCAATGCAGAATTTGTGGCGCAGTTCCAGGTTCTTGCGCACAGCCGAGCGGCGCAAATCTAGGTAGCGGTATTTCATGCGGAGGTCGTCGCCGCCGTCGGTGTTGTCCTCAATCGTAAACGGAGGCAGCAGGGAGGCGTTGAGCACTTTCAGTTCCTCAACCTCTATCTCAATGTCACCCGTCGGGATGTTCTTGTTCTTGTTGTAGCGTTCAGCCACCGTGCCTGTGGCCTGAATGACGTATTCACGACCCAGTTTGTTGGCCTGGTCGCAGAGCTCTGCGTTGGTCTCCTCATTAAACACCAACTGCGTGATGCCGTAACGGTCACGCAGGTCAACAAAAGTCAGCGCTCCCATCTTACGTACACGCTGAACCCATCCGGCAAGAGTCACTTTCTTGCCCGCATCTGAGAGCCGCAGCTCTCCCGCAGTATGTGATCTATACATATTTATATATATATTTAGCCCCTTAACTCCCTGCCTCCTTTCTACCTATCGGGCGAGGGGGAGACTTGGCGGGATATTTTTATTTTGTTGCAAAGGTACAGATAAAAGTTAAAAATGAGAAGTGAAACGTGAAAAATTAAAAGAGAGAAGTGAAAAATAAGGAGGGAGAGGTGAAAAATTAAGAATAAGGAGTGAAGAAGTAGCTGTTTTCACCTTTTTGCCTTTTCTTTGCTCGTTCTTTTTCCCTCTTTTAGAAAGGCATACCCACGGCGAAGTGGAAGGCAAAGTCGCGGCTGAGTCGGGGATGGTAGATGGGGTAGCGGTCTCTGCCGTGATGGGCGGGGTTGATGGCCTTCATGCCTGCATCGAAGCGGAGGATGAAGAAGTCGAGGTTCATTCGCAGGCCGAGGCCGTAGCTCATGGCGATTTGTTTGTAGAAATCCTCGAAACGGAATTGACCGTCGGGCTGCTCCTCATATTTCCGCAACGTCCAGATGTTGCCGGCATCGATGAACAGTGCCCCGGAGAATTTCCAGAAGAGGAAGGCACGGAACTCCAGCGAGAGGTCCAGCTTCACGTCGCCCGATTGGTTGATGAAGTTGATGTTCTTGTCCTCGCCATTGTAGCCGCCTGGCCCCAGCGAGCGTATCGACCAACCGCGCACACTGTTGGCACCTCCCTCAAAGTAGCGCTTTTCGAACGGCAATACCTTGGAATTGCCGTAGGGATAGGCAATGCCGAAGCTGACGCGCCATGCCAGCGAGTTGTTCTGGTCCAAGCGAAGGCTCTTGGTGTAGTCGAAGTCGAATTTTGCATACTGGGCGTAGGCAATGCCGCAGAACGTGTATTGGCCGTCGTCGTTCTGCTTGCCACGTGCAATGCCGGTCAGTCCGCGCAAGGCGTTTCCTGAGGTCTCGACTCCAATCTTGAAGGTGTGAGCCGTCTTGCCGTAAGTCTGTTGCGTGGCTCCCAAAGAGTTGTACGTGTAGGTATAGCCCAGTTTGGTAATCAGCAGGTTCTCGTAGTTGTACTTCAGGATGGCGTTCGTCTTGCCGACGGTCTCCAGGTATTCCTCCTTGAAAGTCTTCGACATCCACGGCATATACACATAGTTCACCTCCAACAGGTCGAAACGGTGCTGAATGCGCTTGTCCTTGCCATACCATCGGTATCTCCATGCCCCGGTCAGTACGCGGCGGTGGAACTCCGGGCGCTCCTGTAGGTTGTACTGCATGGACACCTCCGTCGTGCTGTTATGTACCACAGCCCAGCGTTTGTTGACCCATGGCAGAATGAAGGTGGGGAAGGAAAGTTTCACCTCCGTGCCAATCTCAAAATAGTTGTGCCCCTCGTAGCCTTCCAGTCCCGTGATGGCCTCGTAGGCACCGCGCAGTTTGAGCGACAGCGTCTCACTGCCCTTGAAGATGTTGCGATGGCTGATGTTGCCTGAGATGGCAGCTCCGAGGTCGCCTGCTGAATTAGTGGCCTCCACGTCGTAACCGATGGAGTAGGGCTTGCTGTGGTTCACGCTCATATACACATCCAGCGTGTCGGTCTGGGGGCGTTCCCTGAAGGTGATGTTGGTGAACGACACGCCCGAAAGCCGCTGGAAGTTGGAATAGGTGTTTTTCAGGTGCGTGTCGTTGTACAGTTTGCCCGGTCGCAGCAGTGTGTTGGAGGCATAGAACGAACGGCGGAAGTGGTAGCGTCCGTCATTCTCAGGCAGGAAGTTGATGATGCCCACGTTGTACTGTCGGTGCGGTTCTAGGCTGGAACGCCCGTTTTCCAAGTGCTGTTTCACGTGCAGGGTCAGGTCCACGAAGGTCATGCCCTGAAGGGTGTCGATGCTGTATCGGATGTCCTCCTTCGTGAATTTGTAGTAGCCCCTGTCGCGGAGCATTCCAACAATGCGGTTTCGCTCCTGATTCAGCACATTGATATCGAAGGGCATCCCGTAGCGGAGAAGCGACTCGTCGGGGTCTTCGGCTTGGAGCAGGGTGTCGATGCCAGCGTCGTCAATCTCGCGGACGATGTTCCTGACCGTGTATCGGGGCCCAGACTTGACCACATACTTCAGTGTCAGCTTCTTGTCCTTAACATGCATCAGGGTGTCGATGCCCGAATGGATGTAGCCTGCGTTGGCCAGCACCTGGTACATCTGTTCCTGCGAGCTTTTCGCCTTCTGACGGTCGAAAATCACAGGATCTTCGCCTAACTTTCGGAACAGCCGGCAGGTCCATTTCGTCGTATCGATGCCCGACAGTGTGTAAATCTTCAAGGGAATTTTTGCACCGAACCACTTTTTATTGGGCTGCTGCATGTTGTATTGCTTCAGGTCGTATATTTTCAGTTCGGTATTATCTTTGGCGTATGTCACCTTGACATCCTTCAGGAACAGCTCGTCCTCCGGGATGTACTTGCTGACTGAACACGACACGAGTAACAGGGTCGTGGTCAGTAGCATGAATATTTTCGTTTTCAGTGTACTCATGCCATAAAAATCGCCCAAAGTTACGAAAAAAACAGAAGAAAAGCCGATGTAACAACGGAAAAAGACATATCTTTGCAAAAAAAGAGAGCCCACATTTCCATTTTTCACTTCTCACTTTTTAAAAATAGGTGTTATCAAAAGCTAAAATCAAATACATCCGCTCGTTGGCGCTGAAGAAAAACCGTAAGGCCGACGCAGTCTTTGTGGCTGAGGGACGAAAGTTGGTGGGCGACCTGTTGCCGCATTTCACCTGTCGTTACCTGGCCGCTACGGAAGCGTGGTATTCGGAACATCCTCAGTTGGTTCCCAACCTGCCAGCCGAGCATGACCTCATCACCGAAGAGGAACTGCAACGTGTTAGTCTGCAAGAGACTCCCCAGCAGGTCGTTGCCATTTTCGAACAGGCGCAGGACAACACCCCGCTTGCTGATGTCGCCCCACGGGAACTTTGTCTCATGCTCGACGGTGTGCAGAATCCCGGCAACCTCGGCACCATCGTCCGCTTGGCCGACTGGTTCGGCATCCGTCACGTTTATTGTTCGCCTGATTGTGCCGACATCTATAATCCCAAAAGCGTGCAGGCCACCATGGGAGCCATGGCGCGTGTCTCCCTCCACTACGGAGAACTATCTGATGCACTGGAACAACTGAAGGTTGCGACTTTTGCTCCCGTTCCTATCTATGGCACCTTCCTCGACGGCGAAAACCTTTACGAAAAGCCTCTTCAGTCTCATGGTGTCCTCATCATGGGCAACGAGGGCAACGGCATCAGTCCGCAAGTGGCTCGCTACGTTTCCGAACGGCTTTTCATTCCGAACTATCCTCCGGGTCGTGCGACGTCTGAGTCTTTGAATGTCGCCATTGCCACAGCTGTGATTTGTGCCGAGTTCCGAAGACGTTGCGGGTAAAAGATAAAAAACGAGTTGGAAAGGGATGTTAAACTTTCCAACTCGTTTTTGATTCAAAAGTGAAAAATGGGGTTAGACTTCCTCCAATTTCTTATTATAACCATAGCCATAGCCATAACCGTACCCATAGCCGTACCCGTAGCCATAACCGTAATCCTCGGCGGTCTTTTCCAGGGAACGGAACAAGCCATAGGGCTTGCTGCGGTATTTCTCCGTCGTGAAGGTGCTCGTGTCGAAGCTTACGGCGTTGAAGATGATGTTGACATTGGGCATCATGCCTTGTGAATAGTATTCGTTGATGATGCCCATGTCGGCCTTCAGGGTGTAATTATACCGCACGATGTAGAACGTGATGTCGGCCAGACGGGTGAGTGAGAGGGTATCGCTGACGAGTCCGAGGGGAGCGGTATCCATGATGATGTAGTCGTACTTCTCTTTCAAGTGCTCAAGAGCGTTGCCAAGGAAAGGACGTGAGAGCAGCTCCGAAGGGTTGGGCGGGATGGTTCCTGCCACGATGAGGTCAATGTTCTTGTTGATATTGGTAGGAATGATGATGCTGTCGAGCAGGTCGAAGTCGTCCTTGTTCTTGGCGAGGTAGTCGGAGATACCCTTTTCATAGTCTTCATGTCCGAAGAGTCCAGCCAGACGGGGTTTCCGGATGTCGAGACCCATTATCAGGACGCGCTTGCCGGTGATGGCAATGCTGGTTCCGAGGTTGCAGGCGATGGATGTCTTTCCTTCGCCAGACACGCAGGAGGTGAAGAGCATGACCTTGTCGTCGGGTTTCATGACGAAGGGGAGTGCGGCACGCAATTGGCGATAGGCTTCCATCATGACACTGTTGCGGTTTTCCTCGATGACGATGGTACGTTTTCCTTTGACCAGTGCCTTGACAAAGGGAACGATGCCAAGGATAGGAATCTTGGTGATTTCCTGGATTTCTTCGCGGGTGGTGATGCGCACTTTGAAGTAACGCTGGCAGAAGAAAAGCAGGTAGGGGGAGATTAGGGCCAGCAGCAAGGCGAAGAAGTACACAAGGTCGCTGCGCGGAGAGATGTAGCCCTTGCAGGCCGGACGCTCAATCTCCTTGGCCTTGTAGATGGTGGAGGCAAGCTGGATGAGGTTTTCCTCACGTTTCTGCAAAAGCATGACGAAGAGGCCGGACTTGACTTCCTGCTGACGCTTGATTTGGTTGAGTGTGCGCTCCTTGGAGGGGGATGAAGTGAGGTCTTCGTCATAGACTCCAGCCTGTTTCTGCAAGTCTTTGAGTTTGATACCGTATTGCCGTTTCAGCGTGGCGAGCGACGCACGGATGCTGTAGCTGCGGTCGCGGATGGCATCCTCGGCAGCCTTGAGGGTGGGGTTGTTGGGCGATAAGATGCGTTTCAGGCGCATGTACTCCACGACGATTCTGTTGTATTCCCCCAGGTTCTTAGCAAGGGTGGGGTCGGCCAGTCCGATGTTTGAGGGAAGGGGCTGAAATTCGTTCTGAGGGTTGTTCATGTAGGTGACAAGCTCCGAAATGACGTTGTATTGCGTCTGCACTTCCGCGATGCGGGCCTCGTATTGGTATTTTTGGGCGGCTGACATGCGGATATCGTTCTGGTAGTCGGAGACTTTATTACCTTTCTTGTAGGCTTCGAGGCTACTCTCCGTGTCATCCAGCTCCTTGGTGATGAGTTGGAGACGTTCTTTGATGAAGTCGGCGGATTTCTGCGCCTCGATGTTGTAGTCGATGGTGGCGTCGTTGTTATAGACCTCGGTCAGGCGTGTCAAGTAGTCAATACCACGTTCTGGTATCTGGTCGCGGTACTGCATGTAGGCAACGGTCGTGGTCTTGGAGGTGGGATCGGCGCTGAAACGCGAACTGAAAATTGCCACGGAGGATAAGAGCGGATTGACGACCACCTTGACTTGCTGGTCAAGTTCGATGGGTTCGGTGCCGTAGAGTTCTGTGTTGTAGCGAATGTGGACGGATCCTAAGTCAGAGTACTGAATGGTATCCGGGAAGGATTGGATGATTTTCGCCATCTGTATTCCTCCGTGTTTCAAGGCAACAGCCACATTGCCATCCTGCAGAAGCTTGAAGTTAAGGGCAATGGGGGTTTGCAGTGTGTCGAGGGTGACGGAATCAACATCGACAATCCACGGTGATATTTTTCCGTAAAATTCAATGAAACGGACGCGGCCCTTTACATAGTATTGAGTGTAGAGTTTCAGGTCGCGCACTACGGTGGTGGCGAGATTATCGGAAGCAATGACTTCCAACTCATTGTCGAAACCGTTACTGTTGTTCGCAAGGCCAATCTCCGTAATGGCATTCATTCGTTTTCCCATACCGAGACCCTCGTCTTCCTTGTCTTTGATGAGCAGTTTTGAAGTCATCAGGTAGGTTTTGGGGGTAAAATGCAGATAGGTCCACGCTGCTAACATGAAGAAGATGAAAGAGGCGATGAACCAAAACTTCTTTACCAGCAAGATGGAAAGCAAGAGGCGGAAAAACTCTTTATAGTTGGCCTGTTTTTTCTGCTTTTTTTTCTTGTATATTTTATTTGTTGCCATTTTTATGGAGTATTGTGCGATTTACGATTCGTTATTTTGGGATGAATGTATGAAGGCTTATGTTTATGGTTATATGGGGTAGTGCTCGCAGAAGTAGGGTAAATGCTTCGGACGGAGGTGTGGTTGACAAGGAACCACGAGGGTGCCGCCCAGCCATTCTGTCATGGGCTCCTCATCGGTCAGAGTGTGCCACGCGGTGATGATACCGTCGGTCAGCTCGACAACTTGGTTGATGTAGGCTTCCTGAGGACTGACATACAGCTTATTGACTGCTACTTTTCTTTTTTGCATTTTTTCTTCTTGGCCCGTATGAATTTTTTGTGCGAACGTCGGGGGCGAGTTTGATTTCTATTCTTTCTTTTGTCTTGTTCTGCTCTCTAACCTCTTCGGGAGAGAGGTGCTTCTTAGGCAGGAGCGTTTTGGAAACGGTGTCGGTTTCGACAGAGTCCTTTGCCACGGTGTCGGTGACGGCGGGTGTGACGGGCACACTCTTGTCATGCATTCTCAGCAGGGCTATTTTGTTGATGATGGCCAGATTGCGTATTCCTTTTTTCCCTTTGTAGAAGAAATAGCCGTGTACGGCCTCAATGTCGGCCTCGTTGCCAGCCTCTACGTTGACTTCCAGCGGGCCGTTGTAATCGACCATTCGCTGTGTGCCGACCGTTTTCCCATCCTTGTATTCGATGGAGAGTCCGACGGACAGGTTACATTCCCGCTCATCCCTGATTTCTCGGATGAAGGCCACCGTGGCATAGAGTCTATATTTGTCCTTCCGATGGAAGTTGCTGTCAGCTTTCAGCGTGAAGACTTCCTTACAAATTCTGTCCTTGGCATGGAGGATGATGAGTGGATTCCCCGTCCAAATGTTGGCTGTGTCTCCGTCTTGGGTGTAGGAGGTGAGCATATTGCCGTTGCCATGTCGCAACTTCAAATCTCCCTCAAATTCCTTGAACCGCTTGTTCAGGTTGGCGTAAATTTCCTTCATCAGGACGCCGTTTCGGTTGTACCAGACCATGGAGGAGTCAAACTCGGCCTCTGTGATGTTATGCTTTCTGAACACGGCGTCGAGGTAGCGTTGGTTGTCCATGCGTTCCTCCGAGTTCATCTGGTCAATCATTCCCTGTGTCAGGTGGTAGTCGAACAGCACCTCCTCCATGTCTTCCTTCGAGAGAATGCCCTCAGGTATCTTGTTGCAGGCAAGGATGCAGCATTGCAACATTGCAGCAAACAGAAATGCCCTGTGGTTCAGCCGTGTTCTCATACCTTTTCGCGTTTATTCTTCTTCTGGCGCTTCCGCCGTTGTCGCAGGGGCAGACTCAGAAGAATGATTGATGAGGTTGTAGTAGAACAATACCAAGGCAATGATGCCACATGAAATGGCTGCGTCGGCAAAGTTGAACACGGGGCTGAAAAACACGCAGTGCTCTCCGCCGTAGATGGGAACCCACGTGGGCATGTCCCATGTCAGGAGCGGAAAGTAGAACATATCGACGACACGTCCGTATAGCAACTCCCCGTAGCCACATCCCCACGGCACGAACGTGGCCACTTGGGGAAAGGGCGGATTGTTGAAGATGAGTCCATAGAACAGGCAGTCGATGATGTTCCCTGCGGCTCCGGCCATGATGAGGCTTAGGCACACAATGTATCCCATGGGGCGGTCTCTACGGATTTCCCTGTAAATGTACCATCCGATGGCACAGACAGCAACAATCCTGAAGAGAGTGAGAAAGAGTTTCCCTCCCCAGATTTCCCAGCCAAAGGCCATTCCATTGTTCTCAATGAAGACCAGTTGGAACCAGGAAGTGATCTCGATGCGCTCTCCAAGGTACATCCCCGTCTTGACACCGACTTTGATGATTTGGTCGATGACGAGGACGGCGATGAACAGTGTGATGGAAACGATGTATTTAGTCTTTTGTGACATTGACTACAGCTTTGAAGTCCTCAAAGTCAATCGGCTCGCCTTCTGGATTGCCCAACTCGATGGCGTTGGCCAGCACCTGGGCGGCGATGTTCTCCTTGAAGGTGGCAAACACGGCCTGGGTCTCTGGCGTATCGGTTACGACCACTTTGATGCGATCGGTAATCTCGAAGCCTTGCGACTTTCTCAATCCCTGAATCTGCTTGATGAGCTTGCGGGCATTTCCCTCGTTTTTCAACGCTGGGGTAATGGTGATGTCCAGTGCCACGGTGGTTGTTCCCTCGTTGGCAACGCTCCATCCCGGAATGTCCTGCGACATGATGCTAACATCTCCCATCTCAATCACAGCGTCCTGCCCCTCAGCCTGTAACGTAATTTGTCCTTGGCTCTCCAGTTCTGCAATCTGGGCCTGCGACATGGCTGCCACAGCGTTGGCTACGGCCTTCATCAACTTACCGAACTTTTTGCCCATGACACGGAAGTCGCACTTCACGTTCTTCACCAGCATCTTACCGTCCATGAGTTGCAGCTCTTTCACGTTCACCTCTTTCAGGATGATGGCCTTCATGCGCTCAATGCGTGAGCTGAATTCCGCATCCGTGTCGGGGATGGCTAGTGTCTGCAAAGCCTGAATCACAGGAATCTTTACTTTTTTACGGATGGACAGACCCATCGACGTTACCTTCATGGCAGCCTCCATGGCTGTTTCCAGTTCGGTGTCGATTTCCTCTTCCTTGTATTCTGGGAACTTTGCCAGATGCACACTTTCCGAATTGTCTTTGCCGGTCACGGCGTTCAGGTCGCGGAACAGTTGGTCTGCATAGAACGGTGAAATCGGGGCAATCAGACGGCTCAGTGTCTCCAGACAGGTATAGAGGGTCTGGTAAGCACTCAGTTTGTCGTTTGTCATTTCGCCGCTCCAGAAACGTGCCTTGTTCAGACGGATGTACCAGTTCGACAGTTTATCCACGACGAATGTCTGAATCAGTCGTCCGGCGGGCGTCGGGTCGTAATCCTCGAAATAGGTTACCACCTGCTTGATAAGGCTATTCAGTTCCGACAGCAACCAACGGTCGAAGTCGGGACGGTCTGCATAGTTCAAATCTGCCTCCTTGTACTCAAAGCCGTCCACGTTGGCATACATGGCAAAGAATGAGTATGCTTGTTGCAGCTTGATGAAGAACTGGCTCGTCACTTCCTTCACACCCTCTGGGTCGAACGAAAGGTTGTCCCAGGGTGAGGAATTGGTAATCATGTACCAGCGTACAGCATCCGCTCCATACGTGCCGATGCATTCAAACGGATTGATGACGTTGCCCAGGCGCTTCGACATCTTGATGCCGTTCTTGTCGAGTACGAGACCGTTGGAAATCACGGCCTTGTAGGCCACACTGTCAAACACCATTGTGGCAATGGCGTGAAGCGTGAAGAACCAACCACGGGTCTGGTCAACACCTTCGGCAATGAAATTCGCAGGGAAAGCCGTTCCCTTGTCAATCAGTTCCTTGTTTTCAAATGGATAATGCACCTGGGCGTAGGGCATGGCTCCTGAATCAAACCACACGTCTATCAAGTCAAGTTCACGGGTCAGTACTTTTCCCGTTTCGCTCACCAGCTTAATCTCATCCACATACGGACGGTGCAAATCTATCTTGTCGTAATTCTCCTGGCTCATGTCACCTGGAACGAAGCCCTTATCCTTCAGCGGGTTGGAAATCATCACGCCGGCCTTCACCGCTTTCTCAATCTCATTGTAGAGGTCTTCGATGCTGCCGATGCAGATTTCCTCGCGGCTGTCACGGTTACGCCAAATGGGCAGGGGCGTTCCCCAGTAGCGGGAACGTGAGAGGTTCCAGTCGTTCAGGTTCTCCAGCCACTTGCCGAAACGTCCTGTTCCCGTGCTTTCCGGCTTCCACTGAATCGTCTTGTTCAACTCGAACATGCGGTCTTTCTTCGCCGTCGATTTGATAAACCAAGAGTCCAGCGGATAATAGAGCACCGGCTTGTCTGTACGCCAGCAGTGTGGGTAGTTGTGTACGTGCTTCTCAATCTTGAAGGCCGTGCCAGCCTCCTTCATTTCCAGACACAGCACGACGTTCAGGTCCATATCCTTCGTAGCGGCCTTTTCGTCATACTTGCCACCCTGATTATATTTCGGGTCGTAGGCATTCTTCACGAAATTCCCGCTGTGCTTCCAGTAGCTTTCCTCCACACAAGCCGTCACAAATGCCTCGTTCATGTCGTCCTTCACGAAGTACTTACCCGTGAAATCCACCATGGGGCGCGTATCGCCCGCCTTGTCGATGATAAACAGTGAGGGAATGCCTGCGTCCTTGGCCACCTTGGCGTCGTCGGCACCAAACGTCGGGGCAATGTGGACGATACCCGTACCGTCCTCTGTGGTTACGTAGTCTCCGGGAATCACGCGGAAGGCATCCTGTTCCTTGACGACCACTTCATTGTTCTCCAAGGCACAAGGCTTCACCCATGGGAACAGCTGCTCATAGTGCAGTCCCACAAGGTCTGTGCCTTTTCCCTTCCATAGGATTTCAAGGGGCTTCTCGTTCCCCTCTTCATCCTTTTCCGGCTGGAAATAAGCCGAAAGGCGTGACTCTGCCAGAACATAGATGGCCTCTTCTCCGCTGTAGGGATTCTTACCCTTCACGGCCACATAGTCAATCTTCGGGCCTACACAGAGTGCTGTGTTTGAAGGCAGTGTCCACGGCGTGGTGGTCCAGGCCAGGATGTAGGCGGGAAGGTTTTCTAGATTTGCTAGCCCTTCTAGATTTTCTAGCAGTCTAAATTGCGCTGTCACCGTCGTGTCTTTCACGTCGCGGTAGCAGCCCGGTTGGTTCAGCTCGTGCGACGAAAGACCTGTGCCGGCAGCTGGTGAATAAGGCTGAATGGTGTAGCCTTTGTAGAGCAACCCCTTATCGTAGAGTTGTTTCAACAGGTACCACAGTGTCTCTATATATTTATTATCGTATGTAATGTATGGATGCTCCAAATCGACCCAGTAGCCCATCTTCTCCGACAGGTCTGTCCATTCGTTGGTGTACATCATCACGTTCTTGCGGCAAGCGTCGTTGTAGTCATCCACGCTGATTTTCTTGCCAATGTCCTCCTTGGTGATGCCCAATTCCTTTTCCACAGCCAATTCCACAGGCAGTCCGTGGGTGTCCCAGCCGGCCTTACGCTTCACCTGGAAGCCCCGCATCGTCTTGAAACGGCAGAATGTGTCCTTAATCGTGCGTCCCATCACGTGGTGGATGCCCGGATGCCCATTGGCAGAGGGAGGGCCCTCAAAGAAAATAAACGAAGGACACCCTTCGCGCTCAGACATACTTTTATGAAAAACGTCTTCTGTACCCCATTTCTTCAGCACTTCAGCATTTACCTCGCTCAGGTCAAGCTTCGTGCGCTCTGTAAATTTCATATTTCCTTGTTTTAACAAATTCTTTATCGTTCGTTGTTTTATTTCAACTTAATATTCTCCAGTGTCTGCTCCTTGCCGCAGTAACGGCATTTCACCGTCTTCAGGTTGTTGATGGTGAAATAGGTTTTCATCGGCTCGTTGTTCGTGATGCACACCGGGTTGGCGCACTTCACGATGTCTATCAACCGCTCTGGCAAGTTAATCTGACGCTTCTCGGCCACCTTGTAGTTCTTGATGACCGTCAGGCGGATATTTGGACACACCACAGCCAACTTACTGATTTCGGCCTCGGTAAAGAACTTTCCGCTAATCTTGATGAGTCCCTTCTTGCCCATGGCCCGGCTGTCCAGATTGTTGGCAATAATCACCTCATTGCTGAACGTGTCCAGTTGCAGCAACTGTACGATGGTGAACAATTTATCGGTCGGTATGTGGTCGATGACGGAGCCATTTTCCAAGGCGGCCACCATCATTTGTTCTTTCTGCTGTTCCATAATTCCTCATTTTTTCATGATTTCCTCCAGTCCGATACCCAGCACGTCGCAAATCAACGCCTCACGGGCATACAGGCCATTTTGTGCCTGCTGGAAATAGTAGGCGTGTGGGCTGTCGTCAACGTCGTACTGAATTTCATTCACGCGGGGCAGCGGATGCAGAATCCGCATGTTCTCGCGGCAAGCGCCCAGCATGTCGGCCCGCAGGATGTAGGCATCCTTCACACGCTCATACTCCATCAGGTCCGAGAAACGCTCCCGTTGCACACGGGTCATGTACAGGATGTCGCAGTCTCGCAGCGTGTTCTCGTCGAAGTCCTGCCGCTCCTCATAATGGATGTCGTTCTTCTGGCAATATTCCTTGTATTCCTCCGGCATCTCCAACTCTTTCGGGGCAATGAACGTGAACTTGGGGTTATACTTCCGCATCGACATCAGCAACGAGTGAATCGTGCGGCCATATTTCAGGTCGCCCACCATGAAGATGTTCAGGTCTTCCAGCGTGCCCTGTGTCTTGTAGATGGAATAGAGGTCGAGCATCGTCTGCGACGGATGCAGGTTGCTGCCGTCGCCCGCATTGATGATGGGCACGTCCGTCACCTCGCTTGCATACTGCGCCGCTCCTTCTAAATAGTGGCGCATCACGATGACGTCCGCATAATTGCTGACCATCTTGATGGTGTCCTTCAGCGTTTCGCCCTTCGACGAACTGGTCGCCTTCGGGTCTGAGAAACCGATGACCCTTGCACCCAGACGGTTGGCTGCCGTCTCGAAGCTCAGTCTGGTGCGTGTCGAAGGCTCGAAAAACAAGGTGGCTACCACCTTGCCCTCCAGCAGCTTCCTGTTTGGCTTGGCCTCGAAAGCTGCTGCCATGTCTAACAGATTCTGTATTTTTTCCCTGCTGTAATCAGCAATCGAAACAATGCTTCTGTTTTCCATTCCAATCTTTTAGATTAAATTTTGGCTGCAAAGTTACAAAAAATACATAGACCGAATGCAATTTTCTTCAAAAAAATCCACTCACACCCCCTAAAAACAAACGCTGCATTCCTGCATTTTGAGTGTTTTTCAAATTTATTTTTTAATTTTTAACTTTTAAATAACTTTTCCCTTCTCCATCCATTCCCTTCTTTCCTCCATGCTCATTTTCTCAATGGCATAGCGGAGGGTGGTACGGGGCATTTCGTGGGCGTATCGTCGGAGGAACCCCCGCAATAGCTCCATGCTGACACGCTTGCCCATTTCCCGGAGCATCCAGCCTACGGCTTTGTGCATCAGGTCGTGCGGGTGGTGGAGGTGAATCTCTGCATAGCGCATGCACCAAGACGGGTCGCCCATTTGCGAAGTTTTCCATGTGCAGACCATGCTCATGCGTTGCCGCCAAAGGTTGGGGCTGGCAGCCAACTCGTCCACCAGTTTCCGCTTTTCATCCGTATGCTGTCCCAGCGTTTTTCCGCCGTAGAAAGTGGGTAGCAACAGCCAATGCCCTAAGATATAGGGAGCAGACAAATCCACTAAGTCCCAGTTGTTTGCCCTTTCCGCATGTTCTAAATACAGCCTGACAATTTCATCACGCCGACGAGCGGCATCCTCATCGTCCGTCAGCCGTTTTTTGGACAGCCGTTCAAACCGCTTGACGAGGATGAGCAGTCCGCAGAGCCGCACCTCATGCCATGGCGAGGTCAGCAACTTGCGCACCTCGTCCAATGCTACCTCTTCGCCCACCATTTTGACCACGGCCCGCGTCTGCGGCACCTTGATGCCGAGGAACTCGTCCCCATAGCCATATTCTCCAGGTGCAGTCTTGAAAAACCGCATCAAAATCTGTCGTTGCTCCTCATTCCGCAGCGACTCCATGTAATCGATAATTTCCTGTGCTTTTGTCATATCGCCGCAAAGGTACGCTTTTTCCGTGGAATCCTCTACAATCCGCCTACTTTTTCAAAAAATCTTCATTCCGAACCAACGATTTTCCCATGCCGAAAACAATATTTTCCCACGCTGGGGTAAAAATCTTCCGACGCTTCACTCCAAAAGATTATTCTCGCCGATAATAAAAAATATATCGTCGCCATATTTAATATTCTCGTCGAGAATAAAAAATATATCGACGAGAATAATCTTTTGGAGTGAAGCGTTGGAACTTTTTCAGCGAAGGTTTGGAAAATTTTCAGAAAACCCAAAATTTTCATCTTTTTTGCTTCCGTTTTGGAGCGGATTTCTTTTTTGCTCCTGTTTTTTCCCTAAAATCTGCAAATAATTATCGATTGTCTGATTTTACTCTTGCTTGCGCCGATTCTGTCTGATTTTGGGCTTAGAAGCTCTTGACATGACTTGTATGCAGACACCTTCCCCTTACCCCGTAAGGT
>CAJONZ010000046.1 GCA_905236065.1 uncultured Bacteroidaceae bacterium
GATCATCTTGTTGCCGTTGAACGAGAGCACGCCGGACTTGCCGAAGGTGCCCAGCACCTGGCCGTTGAACTTCGAGCCGAAGCCCTCGGCGGCGTCTTCCACCACGGGGATGTCGTAGCGGTTGGCGATCTCCATGATGCGGTCGATCTGGTAGGGCATGCCATAGAGGGCCACCGGCACGATCGCCTTCGGTTTCTTGCCGGTCTTGGCGATGCGGTCTTTGATGGCCTCTTCCATCAGATCGGGGTCGATGTTCCAGGAATCCTGTTCAGAGTCCACAAACACGGGTATGGCGCCGAGGTAGGTGATGGGGTGCGAGGAGGCGCAGAAGGTGAAGCTCTGCACGATGACCTCGTCACCGGCTTTCACGCCCGCGGCGATGAGTCCGAGGTGGACGGCAGCGGTGCCGCTTGAGAGGGCCACCACGCGTTTGTTCTGGCCCACAAATTCTTCAAGGTCTTTTTCGAACCCGTTCACATTGGGTCCGAGCGGCACCACCCAGTTGGTGTCGAATGCTTCTTGTACGTACTTCTTTTCCATGCCGGTCTCGCTCATGTGGGCGAGACAGAGATAAATTCGTTCACTAGTTGCCATATAATGATTATGTTTATTTGTTATTAGTCGTATATTTGTTGGCTCGCTGCGCGAGGTGATGCTTTGAGCTCGCTGCGCTCGCAGAGAGTTGCTCGCTGCGCGAGCTTTTAGAATGTCACACAGAAATCACGGAAATCACAGAAAATTACTCGCTGCGCGAGTAAACGAGCTCGCTGCCCTACCAGGTCAAATTATCCGTACACAAACATAATTTTGGGATTTCTGTTCAGCGATGGAGCACTGAAATTCTTAATCTGTCCCACTTCCCCTCTGGTAAACAATCACAACCCAAACATATTCCTTAATAGTTTCGTAAAGTCTGGCATTCCCATCGCAGGAATTCTCTGGCCTCTAAACATGTTCTTCCCGTCGATCGGACTCTTCTCAATCTCGCTGACAAAAGCCTTCAACTGCTCCTTAATCTTGTCATTCACCTCAAACCTCTCGCTTCCGTCAAACAAGTATGCCAGTCGGTACACATCTTTCTTGTGTTTGTCGATGTCTCTCTGATCCACAGACTCACCTTTTTCTTTCCGTCGCTGGTTTTCCAAAAAGGCCACTGCTTTCAGCACTATCAACGCCTCTGGTTTCAATATCCTTATGTCGTCCACTATCTCGCTGTGGTTCACGGCAAAGTCGTAATAGGCATCGTCCATGATAATGGCTGAGAAACTGGAAGTGTAACCCTCCATGGGGACATGCACGATATGCACATCCTCTGGCACTTCTACGTATTCCGGCACTTTCGAGAAGAGTTCCACCTGAAGAGGAAACTCCCGATTGTCAGGCTTGATGAAACGATAGAAGCAATGATGCGTGTCCTCGTCATTGTCGGGTTTCCACAGCTTATAACCGCCAGCCTTGATAAACTCCCAGAAACGCTTCATATAGAACTTCGACTCGGGCTGGCAGATGACAATCATGTCAACATCCTTGGTGGCACGTGCAGGCAGGCCCCTGTCTTCCAGCGTCAGTACCGTTGCCAGACCGCCAATCACCACATAGTGCGAGCGGAATCCGCTCATATATTCCCTGAATTTGCCTAAGCCTTGCATATCGTCTTTATCAGATTGTTCAGTTCACCCTTTACCCGTTCATCATCGCTGTCCTTGTAGCACAGCGCCAGCGACAACGCGTCCACTATGCCGTCCTTGGCCAGCAATGCCGGATTGTATTTCCACAACTCGACCCTGCAACTGCCCTCCACCGGGTTGAGCACACCGTTGTTTCTCAGTTTCTTGACGGCATCATCGTTCTTGTATACCGCTACTGCCTCGCCCGAAAAATCTGCCATAAAGGTATATTCGGCCAATGCCTTGTCGTAGGTCTTAAAGCGCAACGCCTCGGGAATCAGCACCATCTCGTCGCAATACATCACTTCCCTGATGGGGCTGCTCAACCACGCATAGGCTTTATCCCAAATTTCTTCCTTGGCAATCAGATGCAGATACTTTCCGCTGTTGTCCCCCTCAACCGTACACACCCCAGCCTGCTCCAGCTCTTTGGCAGCCCCCGCCACCGTCTTTATGCTGTAGGGGAACTGTGTTGCAATCTCAGAGATATTTCTTCCCTCAAAGGAATCGCCCTGCAGATGCGACAGGAGCATTACCTGAGCCGCAGGCGAAAAAGCTTGTTTGCCAACTACTGCCACATTTGCCAGTCCTCTCTCTGTCAGCAACGCGCCCATGAATGGAAGATAGGCTTGTTTCCCTGGAACGATAAAACTTGTTCTGTTGGCAATCAGCACACGCCGTCGCACAGCATCCACATTTTCCAGAACGAGAATCACCCGTATCCCTATGGTTTTACTTATATCATCAATGCGTTTGGCCAATGTGGATCCATCGGGAAGTTCATCGGCAACCATGAGTATGCATTTCTGCCTGTCAACGAAACATTCCACAAACAGGTTTCCAACCTTCAGATAATATGGCAACCTGATTTTTCGCCCGTCATCTTCCGCAATCTCGAACCCAATGCCCAACACAGTGCGGAGGTAATTCGCCGTTCTATCAATGAGTTTGTGTCCGTTATTATTCATAATCCGCATTCAAAATACGGTGCAAAGATACTAAAATATTCTGATTTCACAATTGTTTTACCAAAAAATTTTTTGTTTTACCCAATAAAGGTAAATCTCACACCAATCAGGTAAAACCTTGAATCCTGAGACCAAGTTGAACCTTGGACCTCCTCCTCTTGCTGCCAGCAAACTCATCCCTTCGCATCTCATCCAAGTCACGTTTAGTATCTCCCTTTTCTTGCGGCAGGGATGCCGCAGCTCTTAATTTTGCAACCGCTGTTATGGGTTGTCCCCCTCATAACAACGTCTTCCAGGCCGAGACTCTCGTCGGCATTTCGTTTCAAACGCC
>CAJONZ010000047.1 GCA_905236065.1 uncultured Bacteroidaceae bacterium
ACTTTTACGACTTGGCCAGCCATCAGCTCGACTTGCTTCAGTATATGTTCGGCGTCATCATCGAGGCCGAGGGATTCTGCTGCAACATGGGGCATATCTATAAGGTGGAGGATACGTTCAATGCGTGTTTCCGTTTCGACAGCGGACTCACCGGCTCTGCCTCTTGGTGTTTCGTGGCTTACGAATCAGCCCGAAAAGACCGAATCCTGTTGGTAGGCGACAAAGGCACCATCACTTTTTCCGTCTTCGACTATAAACCCATCAAGCTATACACTGAAAATGGCGTTGAACTGTTCGACATCAAAAATCCCGAACATGTTCAGATGCCCCTGATTCAGAATATCGTCCGTACCCTGCAAGGCATTGAGAAATGTGACTGCGACAGTCTCAGTGCCACGCCCACCAACTGGGTCATGGATCGCATTCTGGGGAAGTTCTAAGGAATGAAACATTTACTCCTGCTTCTGTTGCTGACGGCAACGACGACCGTTCATGCACAGCCCGACACGCTGTGCATCGACTCTGCGCTGCCCCACCCTTCGGAAGTTTCCATCGGCAGCTCGCAGGAGATTCGCGTCAAGAAGCCGTCGGCCTTTTCCCGCTTTCTCACAGGGTTTACGAACTTCTTCATGGGCTGTGACACCAACTACGTCACCCCACAGAAATACCAATTCACCGCACAGGCTGAACTCAGCTACTGGCATGATTACTACCGCATTCGTTCCTCCGAGAGCCAAAACCGCATGACCATTCAATCCGTTCCGTCCTTGGTGCTTGGTGGCTATCTCTATTACGGCTTTCTGGGTTATGGTATCTCATGGAACCTCAACGACATCGGAAAGCCCAACGGTCAGACGAACGGAACGTCCATGCGACAGGCCATTTCCATCAACACCGCCCGAATCTTTGCCGAAGTCTTCCTCTACCGTTCCGGCAAGACGGCCCGCATTACCCACCTGACCGATTTCGATTTCAAAGGCAAGGACAACTCCTTCTCTGGCCTCGATTCCAAACTCTTCGGCCTGCAAGCCTTCTACATCTTCAACAACCGCAAATTCTCTTGGCCTGCAGCCTTCGGAGAGAATGCCGTGCAACGTCGCAGTTGCGGCAGCTGGAACCTTGGTTTCCAGTACAATCACCAGTCCATCACATTCAACGATGCCGAACTGCCGGAATACCTCGTCTCCACAATCGACACGACCCTGCTTTTCAACGGGGTCGATTACAACGACTACTCCATCAGCATCGGCTACTCCTTCAACTGGGTGATACGCCGAAACCTGCTTCTTGCCATTTCCCTGCAACCCTCCATTGGCTATCGCCGCTCGAACATTGAGGAGGCCGACTTCACTCACGACATCCTCAACAACGTCTCCACCGACCTAACCACCCGCGCCTCCGTCATTTGGAACAACACAAAATTTTTCAGTGGACTCATCCTTGAACTGCACACTTACTCCTACCGAAAATCAAAATTCGGCCTTACCAACACGTATGGAACCCTTAAATTCGTCCTCGGATTCAATTTCTTGAAAAAGAAACCTCCACTCCCTTAACGGAATATGGTTACGGAGCGGAAACGCTTTTAGCGTCCTGATGCGACAATTGAGGGCCTGCATAATGATTAATTTTTCAAATACAAACTACACTTTAATATATGAATTACGGTTTTGTAAAAGTGGCTTCTGCCATTCCCCTTCTTCACGTTGCCGACTGCAACTACAACGAACAGCAAATCGAAAGCCTTGTCCTGCAAGCCGAAGGAAAAGGTGTTGAAATCATTTGTCTGCCCGAACTTTCCCTTTGCGGCTACACCTGTGCCGACCTCTTCTCTCAGCAGCTTCTGCTCGACGGTTGCGAGGAAGCCCTGTTCCATTTGCTCGACGTCACCCGCTCACTCCGCATCATCAGCATCGTCGGTATGCCTGTGCAAGTAGGCGGACTCCTTTTCAACTGTGCCGTAGTCGTCCAAGGCGGCAAAATCCTCGGCATCGTCCCCAAGACCTACCTTCCTAACTACAAGGAGTTTTATGAGAAACGTTGGTTTGCACCAGCCCCAGCCCTCACCGTCGCCGAGTGCCACCTCTGCGGGCAGGCCGTCCCCATCGGCACTAACCTCCTCTTCCGAAGCGGCAACACTACCTTCGGCATCGAGCTCTGCGAGGACGTTTGGGCACCCGTCCCGCCCAGCAGCCGTCTCGCCATGGCCGGTGCGGAAATCATCTTCAACTTGAGTGCCACCAACGAGGTCATTGCCAAGCACCAATATCTCACCTCCCTCCTTTCCCAGCAGTCTGCGCGTTGCATCTGCGGCTACGTCTATTCCTCCTGCGGATTCGGCGAATCCACTCAGGACCTTGTCTTTGCCGGCAATGCCCTCATCTACGAAAACGGGACACTCCTTGCCCGCAGCAACCGCTTCTCCCTCACAGAACAACTCGTCATCAGTGAGATTGACGTGGAACGCCTCAACACCGAACGCCGCGTCAACACCACCTTTGCCGACAATGTCCGCATCGCTTTGAAGGATGTTGCTCCTTGTCAGCTCATCACCTCACAGCCGCAGGATCCCGTTGCCGACTTCCAACTGACTCGTTGGGTCAACCCCCATCCCTTTGTACCCAGTGGCCGTCAGTTGGAGGAGCGTTGTCAGGAAATCTTCGCCATCCAGACCGAGGCGCTGGCCAAGCGCATCGTTCACACCAACGCCAAGACCATCGTGTTGGGCATCAGTGGCGGACTCGACTCCACCCTCGCCCTCTTGGTCTGCGTGAAAACCATGGACTTGCTCAAGCGCCGCCGCAGCGACATCGTCGGCATCACCATGCCCGGCTTCGGTACGACCGACCGCACCTACCACAATGCCATGAAGCTCATGCAGACACTGGGCATCACCATTCGTGAAATCAGCATCCGTAAGGCTTGCATCCAGCATTTTGAGGACATCGAGCACGACATGGACGTTCACGACGTCACTTACGAAAATTCCCAGGCACGTGAGCGTACTCAAATCCTCATGGACGTAGCCAATCAAATGGGGGGCTTTGTTGTCGGTACAGGCGACCTCTCCGAACTGGCATTGGGCTGGGCTACCTACAACGCTGACCACATGTCAAACTACGGCGTCAACTGTTCTATTCCCAAAACCCTCGTCCGCTACCTTGTTTCCTGGATAGCCCTTTCCGACCTCGACCCTGCAGCCCGTGACACCCTGCTCGACATCATTGACACCCCCATTTCCCCCGAACTCATTCCCGCCGATGCCAACGGCAACATCAAGCAAAAGACCGAAGACCTCGTCGGCCCCTACGAGTTGCACGATTTCTTCCTTTACAACTTCATGCGCCTCGGTTTCAGTCCCAAGAAGATATTTTTCCTCGCTCAGAAAGCATTCATCCAGCAAGACAACAGCCAGCTCAACGCCGCCTTTGCCGACAAGGGCGAAACCATCATGCAAGGCATGGCCGTCGGTCACTACGACGAAAAGACCATTGTCCACTGGCTTACAACCTTTTGCCGCCGTTTCTTCAACCAGCAGTTCAAGCGCAGCTGTCTGCCCGACGGACCCAAGGTGGGTAGTGTCAGCCTCTCACCCCGTGGCGATTGGCGGATGCCGAGCGATGCAACCAGTGTTGCATGGCTCAAGGAATGTGCTGCTTTGCAGGAATAGAAAATTCAGGCCGTTTGTGAAAAAACAGACGATTCTTTTGCAACGACATCATTTTTCTCTTATCTTTGCGCCAAAAATTTTATATAAACACTTAATAAACAGTCTATCTACGAAGAAAAATCTACTTACATTTTTTGCTCTCCTCTGCTCCTTCATGGTAGCTCAGGCTGGCAAAGTCACTTTTTCCACCCCCCGCACTGGACATCCTGCAAGTCAACTCCGATTTCATGCCTACGGATGGGAAGGTTCGTTGCATCCTCAAGGATGGTCGCATCCTCCTCGTCACACCTGACGGCAAGGTATATGGCATCAATGGCGCCCGCATTTTCTAAACAGAAAAATAACAGCATGTATTCCGAAAGCCTTCCGGGGCTTTCGGATTTTTTCTGCTTTAACGTTCCTACCGTACCTCTTCCACCTCCCCTTCGAAGTGTTACAAAAATGACGCAGAACTCTATCGGAGACAACGCAGAACTCTTCTCGATTTCACGCAGTACTCTATTCACGAAAAGAGTTCTGCGTCATAATTGATTGAACGAAAGATGCTTAAGGATGCAGTCAACTATTCCCTTTCTTACTATTACATGGCCGGCAAAGCAGTTGCGCGTTGGATAGAACTGTCCGTCCTCCCTTGCTCCAAGGTTTCATATGGTCAACAGTGAGTTCGTCGAAAGCAAACCACTGCTTGCATTCGCCACATTGGAATTTTCCATCTCGACATTCCTGCTGTTCACAAAGTTCTTGTTTGTCATCGCGTGTGAACAAACGCTTATCATCCACACTGATGCCATTGACGACGGCTTGAATTATATCCTCTATTTCTTTCTGTTTGTTCTTGATTATCTTTGCATCATCGCTTTTCAGAAAATGCTTCACACGTCTGTTGATTTCCGTTTTCTTCTCCTTCCAAATGGTAACGTCCTTAATATATTTGACGGCTAAATGAAAAAATATTTCCAGTTGCCCATAT
This sequence comes from uncultured Bacteroidaceae bacterium, assembly GCA_905236065.1. Classification (GTDB taxonomy): domain Bacteria; phylum Bacteroidota; class Bacteroidia; order Bacteroidales; family Bacteroidaceae; genus Minthosoma. Next base: position 4,641 of record CAJONZ010000047.1, read on the forward strand.
TCAGAAAACACATCGGATATGAAACGCATGTAACGGTTCAACCTACGCTGGTCTGCTTCAAATGACAGATTTTGATGCTCCTTCACATAGTCGTTCACGCTTTGCCGACCATTGTCGAGGGCAAGTAGCAATCGGAGTATCTTCATCTGATTCTTCCCACGCGAGTTGCTGCCAAGAATCTTTTTGGCATCCCGGTCTTGTTCGACGTATTGCGAAAGCCCACGCAGATATTCCCCATTGAAAAGGCCGTTCAACACTTCGTAAGGCGAGAGCGGAACACCCAGTGTGTTGATACGGTTGAATATCTCGCGTTTCAAATCCTCCGTTCCCTCGCAGATGATAATGGAAAGTTTTGTCTCGTTGATTCTTTGCTGTATTTCAGGGGCTGTTTTTTTCCAGATTTCACCCTCGTACTCTAAGTCGTTTTCCTTGAATCGCTTGATAGCTTCAATGCGCTGCTTGCCGTCAAGTACCTCCAATACACTTTTGCTATTTTTCCAAAGATAGAAAGCCGGAAGTGGTATTTGCTTGACAATACTATCTATGACCAGCCGCTGCTTTTCTGGGCTGTAGATTATCTCACGTTGCAAGTCGATGTCGCTAATGATACGCCCATCGCGAACTTCTTCGTAAAGTTCCTTTATATTCATTGTGTTCACGATTATTGTTTGGTTGTTTGCTTGTTACGAATGACAATCCGTGAATACATACGCTTGTATGTTCCAGCCTCTTCCAGATAGAATCTGCCTGATACCCTCTTTCCGTTGATGGTAAATGGCTGAGCCAAGTAATTGCTTTCTCCCAGTATCTCAAACTGTTCAGGATTGTACTTCTGCAAGAAAGTAATGGGTACGCCCATCTTCCCCTCATAGTCGAATGGTATCTTCTTTGTTGCCGTCACCTCTATGGCATCATAGTTGTGATATGTAGGATATTCTTCGGGCGAATAACTTTCAGTCAATATCAGTCGGTCGTGACGATAGCTTACATCGAGGTTGGTAAACCAGCAGCAACAGCGCGGTAGTGAATCATTTTTCTGCAATACCGTTCCGTCGGGTAGCACGAAGCCTGTCAGGTGCTGGTGATATCCCATCCACATACGGTTGTTCATAATGTAGTCGAAACATTCCTTGTAAGTAATTGCATTCTGCGGCCCAATGGCCAAAAAGAGCTTTTTGTTCTTCATCATCGTGTCGATAAACTCACGATATTGACTAAACGGTGGATTAGTAATGATGATGTCGTATTGCGAATAGTCGATGTCTTGGAAGCGGACACCTCGCCCAGTAGAAGGGTCGTAACCACTTACCGAGACGGACAGGATGCCGTAAGCCTCAGCATGAGCAACAAGGAACTTCACAAATTTACACTTGATGGCATCAAAGTCTTTCTCAATTCGTTCCTTCGAGGCGGGCAGATTGAGATGCTTCACCGTGCCATACGAGAACAAATCCATCGCAGCAACACCTTCCTCCTTATAGACCAACTCTTCGTTGTAGCTCTCATCCCAGTCGCAAGGACATAAGATACGCTTCCCTTTCAATTGTTCCTTATAACGGGACACTTCGTCAGAAATGTCCTGGTAAATCGTGTAGAACTCATCATTCTTCTTTTCCTTCGACTGAATTAGTACCTTGCTTTTTACCATGCTCTCAGCGTTTTTGATAGTTATTGATTCAGCATACAACTATCAATCGCTGTAACGCGCACAAGAAAAGCGTGACACTATTCTTATCGCGTTAAGCACGGGGCGGCGTCGGATTGGAGCCCCGGATTTGTCCTAAGAATGCATCACGCCTATTGGCATGTGCATAGCTAAAATGACAAATACGGGGGCATTCCCATACGAGAAAGCCGCCGTCACATATTATTTTCGTGCTTTTTATTCCATATAGAGTTTCCGACGCTCTTGGCTTAACGCGAAATAATAGCGATGCTTTTTTGCGGTATCGGGATTTCTCCCCCGAACCGCCTGCAAAGGTACAATAATTATGAGAAAAACGAAACGTTGGGGACGAAAAAGTTTCTCAAAAAGTCGTTTTACATAGATACAGACTGGACAGGTTGAATGAAGTAGTGGAAAACATGGAATCAGGGTAGGCTTGGACTTCGTCACCGTCTTTGCAAAAGAATATTTTTTGCAAGCGGTGAATTGGTTAAGGATTCAGTTACCGAGAAAATCTCGACAACCGAATCTGAGTGCCACAAAAGATGCCACAATCAGTTCAAGAGCGTTGAGCAAGCTCAGAGAAAAAAAGAGAAGAATGGATTTCCTCTATAAAATACTCTTTTTATATCAACAAGACGTGAAAAGTTCAGAAATTTTATATACCTTTGCATGAAAGTTTAACCTGATTATCCGCAAAGATAAATCAGTCGTGCAGGGTGGGCAGAGAAATCTTGTAGCGGACGGATAGGAAGCGGATGGCACAGGTGATCAGGAAGGCGAGAGCGGCAGTCAACGTGAGGGGGACATTCCATGTGAGCAACAACCAATAGGCCACACCACCCAGAATGCAAGCCATGGCATAAATCTCCCGCTGGAAGATGACCGGCTCGTTGTTGAGCAATACGTCGCGGATGACTCCGCCGGCAGAGCCAGTAATGCAACCCATGACGATGGCCACCCAAATGGGCTGTCCGAACTCCAGGCTTTTCTGGATGCCCGCAATATTGAAGAGGGCCAGTCCAAGGGTGTCGAACACAAACCAGGTGTTGTTCAGCGGTTCCAACCATCGGCGGAAAAGGATGACGAAGCAAAGGGCAACGGCGGTGCAGATGAGATAGACGGGGTCGGTCATCCAAAAGGGAGTGGTGGAAATCAGCAAGTCGCGGATGGTTCCGCCGCCAATGGCGACAGCCACGCCACAGACATATCCGCCAAACCAGTCGAAATGTTTGGAGGATGCATGACGGATGCCGGAAATGGCAAAGGCAAAGGTGCCAAGTATCTCTATGAATCGAATGATGATATCTGTTTCCATCTCACATTTACCATTTTAACAATTTACCATTTGGAAAGTGAATGGGGGAATAAATGCAGGTGCAAAGTTACGGAAAAATATTTTGCTGTTTGGCAAATATGCTGTAAATTTGCATGAAAATTTAAATGACTATCCACAATTGTACCACCAGGACGCTGAAGGCGTCTCCGCTCCGTAACCGTAGGTCGAAACGACCTGCGGATGGGACGCAAGAAGAGACGCACCCTGGAGGGGTGCCCCATCAATGGTACAGGACGACCCATTCAGGGTCGATAATACAGAATTCAAAAATCAAAAAAACTCAAATATTATGGCTTTAACAAGGACTGATTTTCATTTTCCGGGTCAGAAGAGTGTTTACCACGGAAAAGTTCGCGACGTGTATAACATCAACGACGACTTGATGGTGATGGTGGCAACCGACCGTATTTCTGCGTTCGACGTGGTGCTGCCCAAGGGCATTCCCTTCAAGGGACAGGTGCTGAATCAGATTGCAGCGAAGTTTCTGGATGCCTCGTCGAGCATCGTGCCCAACTGGAAACTGGCCACGCCCGACCCCATGGTCACAGTGGGACTGAAATGTGAGGGATTCCGTGTGGAGATGATTATCCGTGGCTACCTGACTGGTTCGGCATGGCGCGAGTACAAGGCAGGCAACCGTGTGCTTTGCGGCATTCAGTTGCCCGACGGCATGAAGGAGAACCAGAAGTTCCCCACTCCTATCATCACACCGACGACGAAGGCCGACGAGGGACACGACGAGAACATTTCGAAGGAGGAAATCATTGCCCAGGGGTTGGTGTCGAAAGAGGACTACGAGCAGATGGAGCGTTACACCTACGCACTGTTTGAGCTGGGTACGCAGATTGCTGCCAAGCAGGGCTTGATTCTGGTTGATACGAAATACGAGTTTGGCAAACGTGACGGAAAGGTCTATCTGATTGACGAGGTACACACGCCTGACAGCAGCCGCTACTTCTATGCCGAAGGCTACGAGGAGAAGTTCGAGAAGGGTCTGCCACAGAAACAACTATCGAAGGAGTTTGTGCGTCAGTGGCTGATTGACCACAACTTCATGAACCAACCCGGACAAGTGATGCCAGAGATTACCGACGAATATGCCCAGTCCGTCAGTGAGCGTTACATCGAGCTGTATGAGCACATCGTCGGCGAGAGATTCGTGCCCGCCAACGAGGAGGAAGACATTGCCGCCCGCATAGAAAAGAATGTGACAGCATATTTGAAAAGAAAAAAGTGAAAATTGAGCAGATAAAACCTTACGGCAGCGAGGGCAGCAAGCGGATGCAGGTGGAGAAGATGTTCAACAACATTGCCCACAGCTACGACGCGCTGAACCATACGCTGTCGCTGGGTGTAGATCGAGTGTGGCGACGGAATGCCATCGACCACCTGAAACCCTTCCACCCCCAACGCATCCTCGACGTTGCCACGGGAACGGGAGATTTCGCCCTGCTGGCCTACGAGCGGTTGCAGCCCCGACAGATAGTGGGGTGCGACATCTCGGAAGGCATGATGGAGGTGGGGCGGAAAAAGGTGGAGAAAGCAGGACTCTGCCAGCACATCACGTTCCAGCATGAGGATTGCGCACGGCTTTCGTTTGATGAGGGGGAGTTCGATGCCGTTATTTCGGCTTTTGCCCTGCGCAACTTTGAGAACATCGATGCCTGTATGGCCGAAATGTACCGAGTACTCCGTCTGGGCGGACAGTTGAGTGTCATAGACCTCTGCACACCCGTAGGTTTTCCCATGCGTCAGCTTTTCTACCTCTACAAAAAGGGAATAATGCCCCTCATCGGACGAATCATCTCGCACGATGACCTGGCCTATACTTACCTGCCGCAGTCGATGGATGCCGTGCCGCAAGGCGAACAGATGCAAGCCATCATTACCCGTGCCGGATTCCAAAAGACAAGCTACAAACGCCTCGCCTTTGGCATGTGCATATTGTACACGGGGGAGAAATAGCAACCATCATGCACCCTTGAACTTAAAAACAGAAACAAACTCAAAAACAAACATGACTACTTACGGCCTGCTCGGCTATCCCCTGGGACACAGCTTCTCACGCAACTACTTCACGGAGAAATTCCATCGGGAGGGAATCGATGCCGAGTACCTGAACTTTGAATTGCCCTCGCTTGACGGCTACCGTGATTTGTGGGCCGCCTACCCCAACCTGCGGGGACACAACGTCACCATCCCCTACAAACAGCAAATCATCCCCTTCCTCGACGAACTCAGTCCCGAGGCTGCCGCCATCGGAGCGGTGAACGTGGTGAAGCATACTTCCGACGGCAGACTCCGAGGGTACAACTCCGACGTCATCGGCTTTGTCGAGAGCATCCGTCCGTTGCTCACCCCCCAACGCCACCGTGCCTTGATACTGGGAACGGGCGGTGCGTCGAAAGCCATCTTTTACGGACTGAAGGAAAAACTGGGATTCCAGGACATCCGCTTCGTAAGCCGACACAAGGGGGATGGGCTATTGACCTACTCAGACCTTACCCCCGAAATCATCAACCATTATCCCGTTATTATCAACTGCACACCATGCGGAATGTATCCACACGTGGACGAAAGTCCCAATCTGCCCTACGAGGCAATGACACCGAACAACCTGCTGTACGATCTCGTGTACAATCCCGAAGAAACCCAATTCATGCGACGCGGGGCAGCCAACGGAGCAACCGTGAAAAACGGACTCGAAATGCTCATTCTTCAGGCGCAGGCCAGCTGGGACTTCTGGACCGAGGATTAAGATGGACGACAAAAATGCTTTGGCACGTGATATTCCTTGTTCTTACCATCGCCCTGCTCTTTACCGTAGCCATCAGCTACTACATTGTCTATGCCGGACTGCACCCCTCCCATACCGACGAGGGGCAGGCCCTCGGCTACATGTACAGCGAATATCCCTTCCTGAAACCCTGGATGCGCCAGTTGCAACGCAATGGGTTACTGCGCGATACCACCATCTTGTCTGCCGACAGCGTTTCCCTCCACGCCTACTACATACCAGCGCCCCACCCCACGCCTAACACGGCCATCGTTGTCCACGGTCACCGTGGCAATGCCTTCCACATGCTCCACATCGCCTACATGTATCAGCACGACATGGCCTTCAACGTCCTGTTGCCCGAACTGCGCACCCACGGCAAGAGTGGTGGCAGCCACATCGGTATGGGATGGAGCGACCGCCACGACCTCCTCCAATGGATATACGTTGCGGAAAAAACCTTCGCACCTTCCCCTCGCATCGTTGTTCATGGCATCTCCATGGGTGCAGCTGCTACCATGATGCTCTCCGGCGACGAGACCCCCGAAAGCGTGAAATGTTTTGTCGAAGACTGTGGCTACACCTCCGTCTGGGATGCCTTCAGTTACGTGGCACACCGAGACTACCACCTTCCCGACTTTCCCTTCATGCAGATAGCCAGTCAGATTTGTCGTTGGCGCTATGGTTGGGACTTTCGTGAGGCATCGGCCCTGGAACAACTTCGCCACAGCGAGAAGCCCATGCTCTTCATCCATGGAACGGAAGACCACTACGTGCCCACCGCCATGGTACATCAGCTCTACCGCGCCAAACCACGCAACAAGGCCATCTGGGAGGCTCCGGGAGCTCGCCATGCCTATTCCTACCATGATTACAAGACGGAATACACCCGACAGGTTTCCGCTTTCGTGAAGTCTTATTTCTACCAGAAGACCAAAAAGAAAGACACTGAAAAATAAAACAAGCCCCGAAAGTTATTGTCTGACTTTCGGGGTTTGCTTACTCTTTAAATTACTCGTCCGCAAAGACGGAATCGGCAGGCTCCTCGGATATATCTAAGGAGTCGGAATCCGTGGAATCGGTGGGAAGGTCGTAGGCTGGTCCCGTGTAGTTCATGACGGGGATGGGCTCCTTGGCTTCGGGGAAACGACCTCGGTAGTGACGGAAATTGGGGTCGAGCAAGACTTTGTTGATGAAGTAGCCGAAGATGGGGAGTGCGGTGCGGCTGCCTTGTCCCAGTTCACCAGTTCGGAAGTGGATGCAACGGTATTCACCGCCAACCCATGCAGCGCCGACGAGGTAGGGAGTAGCACCGACGAACCAGGCATCGGAGTGGTTGTTGGAGGTGCCCGTCTTGCCGCCAAACTCGGTGTCGATGGCGACGGGATGGACATATTGCCAGAGTGCCTGAGTGGTGCCACCGGGTTCGCGCATTCCGCCCCAGAGGAGACGTTGCATGTAGTAGGCTGTCTTGTAGCGCATGGCTCGCTGGGGCTGAGGACCGTCGGTGGCGGCGTTGTAGATTTCGTTGCCATCGCGGTCGAGGATGCGGGTGACAACGACGGGGTCCCGCTGGAGTCCGTCGTTCATGACGGTGGCGTAAGCGTCGCAGAGTTCAAGCAGGGTGACATCGTTGGCACCGAGGGCAAGGGAGGGCACGTTGTCGAGGCGGCTATGGATGCCCATGCGATGGGCAATGTCAACGACGTTTGGGATGCCGGTGAGCTGTCCGAGGCGGACGGCCACGGTGTTGACGGACTGGGCAAAGGCGGTACGCAGGGGCATGGCCGTATTGGTACAGAAGCCGTTGGCGTTGTGAGGTGTCCAAAGTTTCGTCTTGCCGGGATGGTCGGCATCGGGAACGGGAATGCTGACATAGGTGTCGGGCAATCGGTATTCGGGGGTGATGGAGTCGTTATGCTCAAAGGCAGAGGCATAGACGAAGAGCTTGAAGGTGGAGCCAGGCTGGCGCATAGCGGTCACCTTGTCGTATTTCCAATGGTGGAAGTCGATGTCGCCGACCCAGGCTTTGACTTGACCGGTCTGGGGTTCCATGGCAAGGAATCCGCAGTGCATGAAGCTGACCATGTAGCGAATGGAGTCCATGGTGCTGATGTCACGCTCAATGTAGCCGTTCCGACTGTCCCCCTTTCCATAGGCGAAGAGGCGGACACGGTGAGGCTGGTTCAAATAATAGTTAATGGAGTCGGTATTGCCATCGTATTTGGCGGCGAGAATCTTGTAGTAGTCGGAATGACGGGCGATGTCCTCGATAAAGTTCTTCACTTCCTGATGGTGCTCGTCGCGCCAAGGAACCATGCCCCGCCAGTGGGCTTCGAATTTCTGCTGGATGGACTTCATCTGTTTCTGCACGGCCCATTCGGCATATGCCTGCATCCGGGTGTCGAGGGTAGTATAAATGCGGAGACCGTCGCTGTAAAGGTCGATGTTGTTTGCACGGCACCAATCGGCGAGGTAGTGGCGGAGGTATTCACGGAAGTAGAGAGCCTTGCCTTCGTAGGCAGTCTCAACCTTGAAATGAGTGAGGTCGATGGGAATTTGGCAAAGGGAGTCGCACGTCTTGGTCGTCAGGGCATCGACGCCCTTTGCAAACTGAGGATGGGCGAGCATGTTGTGGAGGACAACATTACGTCGCTCCAGACTGCGCTGAGGGTTGACTTTGGGATTGTAGGTAGTTGTGGCCTTAAGCAGTCCGACGAGGACGGCGGATTGCTCGGCAGTAAGGTTGGAGGGTTCGCAGTTTTGACCGAAGTAGGTTTTTGCGGCGGTGCGAATACCATAGGCGTTGCTGCCAAAATCGACAGTGTTGAGGTAGAGCGTGAGGATGTCTTCCTTGGAATACATGTTCTCAATCTTGATGGCCGTAATCCATTCCTTGGACTTCATGACGAGCATCTTCAGTCCGGGCACCTTGCCGAGGATTCCGGTGCTGTACTGGGAACGCATCTTGAAAAGGTTTTTCACCAACTGTTGGGTGATGGTGCTGGCTCCACGGGCATTGCCCTGCGCCATGTCCTTGGCGGCAGCGAAGAGGGCGGCATAGTCAATGCCGTGATGCTTGTAGAATCGCTCGTCCTCAGTGGATAGCAGGGCATAGACAATGTAGGGAGAAATGTCTTTATATTCGACGGGAGAACGGTTTTCGTTGAAGAATTTTCCGATGGGAACAGAGTCGTTGTCGGCGGCATAGATGTAGGATGCCTGGTTGACAATGGGGTTTTTCAGGCTTTCCATGGTCGGCGACTTGCCGAAAAGCCAGAGGAAGTTGATTTCCACGGCACCGAGATAAAGGAAGAAGGCAACGAAGAAAGTGGCAAAAGGCGTGACTAAGCACTGATACCAACGTCCTCGGTATTGACTGAGGTACCATGTACATGCTGCGCCACAGAGGGCACGAAAGTTGCAGAGGACACGGAGGTTTTTATTTTTTACGTTCATAGGTCAATCCATTGTATATCGGGGTCTTTGCTGAACCAAAGCATTTGCTTCTTGGCATAGACTCTTGTGTTTTTTTTGATTCGCTCAATGGCCATGCGCAAGTCCCACGTTCCGTCAATGACGTTGAAGAGTTCTTTGTAGCCGACGGTGTTGAGTGCGTTGAGGTGGCGGAGTGGATAGAAACGCTTTGCCTCTTCAAGAAAGCCGTCGGCCATCATCTGGTCAACACGCTGGTTGATGCGGTTGAAGAGGTCGGCACGAGAGCGACGCAGTCCGATTTTCACAATTTGAAAGGGACGCTGTTTCCGCTGGTTTGTGCGGAAGGAGGAATAGGGGCGCCCTGTCTGATAACAGACTTCGAGAGCGTGGACGATGCGTTTGTGGTTCTTGGGGTCAACCTCAGCGTAGTAGGTGGGGTCGAGGAGGCGGAGTTCTTGAAGCAATGTGTCAACACCTTCTGACAAGAAGCGTTGTTTCAAGAGGTTACGAACGTCGGCATCGATGGTCGGAATGTCGTCGATGCCTTTGGTCACGGCATCAATGTACATCATGGAACCACCACACATGACAACGTGGTCGTGGGTCAGAAAAAGCTGGTCGAGCAGATGGAGGACATCAGTCTCAAATTGTGCGGCACTGTAGTATTCGTCGAGGCGAAGCGTATGGACGAAATAGTGCTTCACCCGTTCAAGTTCTTGTTGGGTGGGAGCAGCCGTCCCAATTGCAATGTCCTTGTAAATCTGACGAGAGTCGGCGTTGATGATGGGGCATCCGTATTGCTCGGCCAAGGTGATGGCATAGGCCGTCTTTCCAACTCCAGTCGGACCAAGGACGACTATTAAAACCCTGTTATGCATTCTGCATTACGAATTATGCTTTACTCTAATACTCTCCGTCGCTGATTTCAAGTCCTTCCAAATCGATGTCTTCCATGTCAACGTCTTCACGGAAGAGGTCATCGTCGTCCATGATGCCGTCATCGGAGGTGATGGGGTTGCGGGCAAACATCTCGTCGAAGTCGAGCACCTGCTGAGGAGCTTTGCCAAGGGAACGGCTTACCTGCCCTTCCTTCATGCTTCCTGGCTTGATGCTGCTCAGTTCAATGAAGAAAACACGGTCGGCCAGTGGGTCGAATGTGTAGAGCATGTGCTGTTTCTCGTCTTCAAGGAAATCGGATAGACGAGTCTTTGCCATGATGTAGGAATCCACATCAGAGCGGGTGTCCATTTCCTCCAAGGTGATTTCCTGTCCCTTCTCCCACCCGTTCTCACAGATGGTGAAGCTGGTGAGCTGATCGTCCTTATACCCACAGGACTGAAGAATGAGCTTGTGCAAATCCAGGAATTTTGCGTCGGCATCTATCTTTATCTCTCGCATGAAGTCATCAACTTCATCTGAAATAATCGTGAATTTGTAAATCATTTTTTAAGCGAAAAATGAAAAGTGAAAAGTGAAAAATTACCGTATGATACCTCGTTTTGAGGCAGAAACAAAATCGATAATGTATTCAATCTCTTGGCTCATGGGCACTTCGTTGCGAATCTGCTCCACGGCTTCGGAGACGGTCAGGTTACAATTGTAAATCAGGCGGTAGGCATGGTGGATGTTGTCAATGACGTTGGGCGCAAAACCACGGCGACGGAGTCCGACGATGTTGAGTCCTGCGTATGAGACGGGCTCTTTTCCAGCCATGATGAACGGAGGAATATCCTTGCTGGTACGGGTACCACCTTGTACCATCGTATAGCCACCGATGCGGCAGAACTGATGCACGAGGACGACAGCACTGATGATGGCATTATCGTCGATGGTCACTTCTCCTGCCAGTTTGGTGGAGTTTCCCATGATGATGCCGTTACCAAAGACACAGTCGTGAGCAATGTGGGCATTCTCCATGATGAGGTTGTTGGAGCCGACGATGGTCTTTCCTTTGCTGGCCGTTCCACGGTGAATCGTGACGTTCTCCCTGATTTTGTTGTTGTCGCCAATCTCTACGATGGTTTCCTCGCCCTTGAATTTCAAGTCTTGGGGAATGGCACCAATGACGGCTCCGGGAAACAAGGTGTTACCACTGCCAAGCCGAGTACCACTGAGCAATGTGACGGAATTCATCAGTACGTTGTTGTCGCCAATGACAACGTTCTTGTCAATGAAGCAAAAAGGACCAATCTCACAATTCTCACCAATCTTTGCTTCGGGGTCAATCAACGCCAAGGGGCTAATCTTTGCCATATATTATGTTTAAATTTTAAAAATGAATGGATGTATATATATAAAATAAGGTGTGACATTACGAAATGTCCACACCCTTTTTCTCCTCTTTATATTTCATGATGGCACGTGAAAAGACATTGTTGATGGCATGTCCCGGCTTATAGGCAGTCACTTTGCCAATGAGCGGGCAACCAATGAGTGCAAGGTCTCCAACCACGTCCAGTAACTTATGTCTTGTCGTTTCGTTCTTCCAAGTCAATGGTTTCGGATTCAAATACCCCAACTGTCTTGCATCCATGTGGCTGACGCCCAGTTTGTCGGTCAGGGCATTGAAGCGTTCTTGTGTCAGTTCTACCTCGTAAATCACAATGGCGTTTCCCAAGTCACCTCCCTTAATCAGTCCCATCTGCAAAAGTGGTTCAATCTCTCGCACGAAAACAAAGGTACGTGCAGAAGAAATCTCCTCTGGGAAGTCGGCGAAATCGTTCAGAGTGGCTGTCATCTTGCCCAAAATGCTGGAACCGAAATCGGTCGTCACTTCCAACGAGAAATGGTCGGAAGGTTCTATTCTCATCCGCTCTCCGTGTTGGCCTTCCACCTCAATCACCCGGTCAATGACCAGATATTCCCTGTTTGCATCCTGTTCTGTCACGCCAACTCGCTGAATCTCCTTTGTCCAATAATATGCGCTGCCGTCCATGATTGGCATTTCAGGACCGTTCAGCTGTATCAGGCAGTTATCCACACCTGCCGCCAACAAGGCTGCCATGGCATGTTCGATGGTGCTGACTTTTATTTCGCCACTTACCAGTACCGTTCCCCGCTGGGTTTCTCCCACAAGCCTGGCGTCACAGTCGATAACTGGCTGCCCCTCTAAGTCAACACGCTGGATTTTCAGTCCGTGATTCACTTCGGCAGGCAAAAAGGTGGCTGTGATGTGAAGTCCTGTGTGCAACCCCTTGCTTGAAAGGGTGAAAGGTTCCTTCAGTGTTTTTTGTCTCATTATCTTTTTATTGTTCGTAAGTTTTCGAGTTCTTTTTGTTTCTGCGGTTATACGGTTTGGGGCTTCTTTAACTCCTCAACCTGTTTCTTTAGGTCGGCCAATTCCTGTTGCAAGACTGCCAAATTGTTCATAACGGCAACGTTCCGAGCCCATTTTTTCGCGTCTATGGCCGGACTGCCCATCAATGTGCAATGGCCTTTGCGAGCCAGGTTTCCACCGGCAATTCCACTTTGGGCACCCACTTGCACATGGTCGCCCACAGAATAGTGACCGGTAATGCCTACCTGACCGCCAAACATACACCACTCACCAATCTTCGTGCTGCCAGCCACGCCTACCTGAGCGGACATGACCGTATTGGCTCCAACTTCACAGTTATGGGCAATCTGCACCAGGTTGTCAAGTTTCACGCCTTTGCGAACATAGGTGCTTCCCATAGTAGAACGATCCACGCATGTATTTGCTCCAATCTCCACGTTGTCCTCAATGGTCACAATGCCAATCTGTGGAATCTTCTCATATCCTTCAGCTGTCGGGGCAAAGCCGAAACCGTCGGCACCAATCACGCTTCCAGCGTGCAGAATGCAATGGTTACCCACTACACAGTCGTGATACACCACTGCATTTGAGTACATGACCGTATGCGCTCCTATCTTTGCATTTGCACCCACCGTGGCATGGGGATGCAACTGGGCACCATCGCCTATCTCAGCATTGTCGCCCACTGCCGAGAAAGGAGCCAAAAACACGTCCTTCCCTATCTTTGCCGTAGGGGCAACATAAGCCAAAGGGTCAATGCCCACCCGCTTCCGCTGCATGGAATCGTACAATTGAAGCAGTTTGGCAATGCTTTCGTATGCGTTGTCCACCCTTATCAACGTAGCTGAAACTGGTTGTTTGGGAACGAAATCCTTGTTTACGAGAACCACGCTCGATTGAGTCTCATACACATACGATTCATATTGTAAATTGGCAAGGAACGAAAGCGCCCCCTTCTTGCCCTCCTCAATCTTTGCAAAGGTGGTCACTTGTGCATTCTTGTCACCTTCCACGGTTCCACCCGTGAAACCTGCTATCTGCTCTGCGGTAAAAACCATATTTCTATATGTGGTTAAATGTTCGGAATCCCAAGGAGTTTGCCCCCTTCAACCCCATTAATTAACCATATTTACATTTTTATAATTATTATTTAGTTTGCAAAAGTACTAAAGATTTTTCATATAGTCACCATATATTAGCTAAAAATCCGTACCTTTGCACAAAATTTTTCAACAAAAGGGCATTTTGCCCCACCAAACAACACATCATGGACAACAAACAACGGTATATGATGCGTGGAGTCTCTGCCGCTAAGGAGGACGTTCACAACGCCATCAAAAACATCGACAAGGGAATTTTTCCCCAGGCTTTCTGTAAAATCATCCCCGACATCCTGGGCGGTGACCCCGATTATTGCAACATTATGCACGCAGACGGAGCCGGCACAAAATCCAGTCTTGCCTATATGTACTGGAAGGAGACCGGCGACCTTTCCGTGTGGAAAGGCATTGCACAGGATGCCCTCATCATGAACACCGACGACCTGCTCTGTGTGGGTGCCGTCGATAACATCCTCGTCAGCTCAACCATTGGGCGCAACAAGATGCTGATTCCGGGCGAAGTCATCTCTGCCATTATCAACGGCACCGACGAACTCCTGCAGGAAATGCGCGACATGGGCATCGGCATCTATGCCACGGGAGGCGAGACTGCCGACGTGGGCGACCTCGTCCGTACCATCATCGTCGATTCCACCGTCACTTGCCGCATGAAACGCAGCGACATCATCAACAATGCCAACATTCGTCCCGGAGATGCCATCGTCGGCCTATCATCCTGCGGACAGGCAACTTACGAGAAGGAGTACAATGGCGGCATGGGCAGTAATGGACTCACCTCTGCCCGCCACGATGTTTTTGCCAAATACCTTGCTGAGAAATACCCCGAATCGTTTGACAAAGCTGTACCCGACGAACTCGTCTATTCCGGCTCCTACCGCCTGACCGATGCCGTAGAGGGAGCTCCGGTCAATGCCGGAAAGCTCGTGCTCTCCCCCACCCGTACCTATGCCCCTGTCGTCAAGCGGTTACTCGACCAAATGCGTCCCCGCATTCATGGCATGGTTCACTGTACCGGTGGCGCACAGACCAAGGTGCTTCACTTCGTCAGTGACAATTGCCGCGTCATCAAAGACAACATGTTCCCCGTTCCCCCACTCTTCCGGGCCATTGCCAAGGAGAGCGGCACCGACTGGGCAGAGATGTACAAAGTCTTCAACATGGGGCATCGTCTCGAAGTCTATGTCGCTCCCGAAGACGCACAGCAAGTCATCGACACCAGCCGTTCCTTCAACATTGACGCCCAAATCGTCGGCCACATTGAGGAAGGCAGCAAATCACTCTCCATCCAATCCGAGTTTGGCGTTTTCAATTATTAAGGATGAAGAAACAAAGGGAAGAATCAAACTTATAAAGAACAAAACATAAAAACGCACCCCAATGGATATACTCAATAAACTTGAAGGTATCGTTCCTCGCTTTGAGGAGGTAAGCACCCTCATCACCGACCCCAATGTCATTGCCGACCAGAAACGCTATGTGCAGCTTACCAAGGAATACAAGAACTTGGAGGAGATTATGAAAGCCCGCCAGCAATACATTAATGCCGTGAAGGGACTTGAAGAGGCCAAGGAAATGCTCACATTGGAGGACGACCCCGACATGAAGGAAATGGCTCGTGAGGAAATTGCCGCCAACGAACGCCTTATTCCCCAGTTGGAAGAGGACATCAAGCTGCTTCTCATTCCTGCCGACCCCGAAGACAGCAAAAATGTCACCCTCGAAATCCGTGGTGGCACAGGCGGCGACGAGGCAGCCCTCTTTGCCGGCGACCTTTTCCGTATGTACTCCAAATACTGCGAGACAAAGGGCTGGAACCTCACCATTTCGTCCTTCTCGGAAGGAGCGAGTGGCGGTTACAAGGAAATCGTCGCCAACATTACGGGTGACAACGTCTATGGTACCATGAAATACGAGTCGGGCGTACACCGTGTGCAGCGAGTGCCTGTCACCGAGACCCAGGGACGTGTCCACACCTCGGCTGCCACCGTGGCGGTTTTGCCCGAAGCCGAACCTTTCGACGTACAAATCAACGAGGGTGAAATCAAATGGGACACTTTCCGCAGCTCCGGTGCCGGCGGACAGAACGTCAACAAAGTGGAATCTGGTGTGCGTGCCCGCTACATGTGGAAGAATCCAAACACTGGCGAGATAGAGGAAATCCTTGTTGAATGTACCGAGACACGCGACCAACCTAAGAATAAAGAACGGGCACTGGCACGCCTGCGTACTTATATATATGATAAGGAGCACCAGAAATATATTGACGACATAGCCTCGCGTCGAAAGACGATGGTTTCCACGGGCGACCGCTCTGCGAAGATTCGTACCTATAATTATCCACAGGGACGCATCACCGACCATCGCATCAATTACACAATCTACAACCTTGCAGCTTTCATGGACGGTGACATACAAGACTGCATCGACCACCTGATTGTTGCCGAAAACGCAGAACGTCTGAAAGAGGCTGAACTCTGATAAATCTAAAACAAAAATTGGCATGAAAAACATTCTCAGCATGGCCTGCTTGGCATCTGCCATTTTGGTGGCCAACGCCCAGACGGGCAAGGAGTGGGACGACCCCCAAATAACGAGTGTCAACCGTGAGACGGCACATACAATCAGCATTCCCATGGGAACGGAGACCGAAGCTGCCAACACCGATATGTCCGTTTCCCCGTGGTATCAGTCCCTTGATGGAAAATGGAAATTCCTATGGGTAAAGCAGCCGGTGTTGGCAAAGGATGCTTATTGCGCAAAGGACTACAACGATGCCTCGTGGACAGACATTGACGTGCCGTCAAGCTGGCAGGTTTGGGGACTGCACAACAATAAGTCGTGGGATAAGCCTCTCTACTGCAACGTGGCCTATCCTTTCTCTTTCAACGAATCGACCTATAGCGTTATGGCCGACCGTCCCAGTTGGTTCAGTTACAACAGCAACATGCCCAATCCCGTTGGCACATATCGCCGCACTTTCACGGTACCTACGGAATGGGCGGGGCGTGACATTTACGTGCGCTTCAACGGCGTTGGCCACGGATTTTACCTCTGGGTCAACGGCCAGCGGGTTGGCTACAGCGAAGACTCCTATGTCCCCGCCGAATTTAACATTACGGACTACCTTGTAGAAGGTGAGAACGCCATGGCTCTGCAAGTGTATCGTTTCACCAGCGGATCCTTCCTGGAATGTCAGGACTATTGGCGTCTGACAGGCATTCAGCGCCACTGTTTCCTTTGGGCTGCACCCAAGAGTCAGTTGCGCGACTATTTTTTCACAACGGATTTCAACACGACTTTCACCCATGCCAAGGCAAACGTGAAGGTAAGCCTGACAGGTGCCGACGCGCTCAGCAACGGCACCGTGGAGGCCCGTCTGCTTGACGACAACGGCGTTATCGCAACGAAAACCGCCACTGCCACCGCCAATGTAAGCCTCGACATGGAGGTGGATAATCCGAAACTTTGGAGCGCCGAGGCCCCGAACCTCTACGACCTGGTTCTGGTACTGAAGGACGGCACGGGCAAGACCGTTGACATACGCGGTTCGAAGGTGGGCTTCCGCAAAGTTGCCATCCGCAACGACGGCGCACTGACCATCAACGGCAAGCGCATGGTGTTCCACGGCGTGAACCGTCACGACTTCTCGCCAGTGAATGGACGCGCCATTACAGCCGAGGAGATGGAAGAAGACATCAAGACCATGAAGCGTTTGAACATCAATGCCGTGCGTACATCCCACTACCCCAACGACCCCGTCTTCTACGACCTCTGTGACAAGTACGGGCTCTATGTCTTGGCCGAAGCCGACGTGGAGTGCCATGCCCACCAAAAGCTCTCTTCACTGGAACTTTTCCGTCCGGCCATGGTGGAACGCTCGCAAAATCAGGTGCGTTGGCTGCGCAACCACGTCTGTATCTTTATGTGGTCGTTCGGCAATGAGAGCGGTGGTGGCAATAACTTCCAGTACGTGAGCAACGCCATCAAGCAGCTCGACAAGACTCGCCTCACTCACTATGAGGGCAACAGCGACTACGCCGATGTCAGCTCAACCATGTACGGTAGCTACGAGACCATCCAGTGGATTGGCTCTTCCCGTCAGGGACAAAGCGGGCAGAAGCCACACATCCAATGTGAAAACAGCCACTCCATGGGCAACTCCATGGGCAACGTCCGCGACATGTTCGACCTCTACGAAAAATATCCTTGCCTTACGGGCGAATTCATCTGGGACTTCAAAGACCAGGGATTGCTCACCAAAAGCACTTCGGGACAAGAGTATTGGGCATACGGCGGTGACTTTGGCGACGTTCCCAACGACGGTAATTTCTGCATCAACGGTTTGGTGCGCCCCGACTGGAGTCTCACGGCCAAATCCTACAACACGAAGAAAATCTATCAACCCCTGGAGTTCAAGGCTGTCAATGTCAGCCAAGGAACCTTCCGCATCAAGAACAAAATGGCCTTCCTGCCCAGCACAGCCTACGATGTACGCTACGAGTTGCTGGACGAGACGGGACGACAGCTCGCCACGGGTACGATTGACACCGAAGTGGCCGCAGCCGACAGTGCAGTGGTCAGCCTCGACCTTTCTGCCCTCAACACCTTGTCTGCTGCCGAGGAAGGTTTCATCCGCTTCGTTGCCACCCAGCGTACAAGCACCCTTTGGGCGGATGCAGGCTATTTGGTAGCCGAGGAAAAACTTCCTGTAAAGACGGCACAGAAACCGATGTACGACCCATTCAACAAGGAAAACTACGAGCCGCTGTCTTTGGAGGAAACGAGTACCAACATTACCGTGTCCAACGCCCTCTTCAAGGTCGTCTTCAGCAAGACTTCGGGTACCCTGAGTCGCTATTCCTATGGCGACGTCCAGCTCGTCAGCAAACCCATGCTCCTCAATGTGTTCCGCCTGCCTACCGACAACGATGGTCGCAGGACTGAGACATGGGACAACATGGGCCTGCGCAAACTCTCTGTGAAAGGAACAAGCGTCGAATCTTCGAGGGAAGAAGACGGCAAGACCGCCACGGTGACGATGGGTAGCCAATACACAGGACAGAATGGCACCACTTTTGACGTGCAACTCAGCTTTGTCGTCTGTGCCGACGGCGTGGTGATGGTCAACGCCTTCATCCGTCCGTCCAACACAGGCACCGTCATTCCTAAACTGGGCTTCCGCATGGAGATGCCTGCCGAGATGGAACAACTCTCATGGTTTGGTCGTGGCCCCTGGGACAGCTACCGAGACCGCAAGGAGGCTTGTCTGCCCGCCATCTACCATAGTACCGTGACCGACCAACGCGAGGACTACATCCTGCCTCAGGAACATGGCACCAAGCAGGAGGTACGCTGGATGTCCCTTTGCAACGAACAGGGCACGGGAGTTCTCTTCGTCGCTCCCGACCAGATGGCCGCTTCGGCTGTACATTTCCGTGCCGAAGACAACTACACCGACCGTAACAACCGCTCTAAGCACACCTATCAGTTCAAGCCCTGCGCCAACACCATCGTGTCGCTCGATGCTGCCACCCGTGGTCTCGGCAACGCCAGTTGCGGCCCCGATGTCATGGAGAAATATGAATTAAAAGCTGAGAATACCGCCTTCCGCTTCTTCCTCATGCCTCTTACCTCCGTCAACGAGGCTGCGGCGAAAGCCCGCGTCTCCATGCCTGTTTGCCAGCCCGTCAGCTGCGAGCGCCAGCAAAACGGTCGCATCAAGATGTCCACCCCCACGAAGGGTGCAGCCATCTACTACAGCATCGACGGGGGTGAATACAAGAAATACACTTCTGCTCTGCTCCACAACGACGCATGTACCGTGAACGCCTATTGCAGCAGCGACGGACTGATGGACAGTCCGACCATGGCCTACAGTCTTCCACTCTACATCAGCAAGACAGCTTGGAGACTCGTCAGTGCCGACAGCTATCAGGGCGGCAACGAACCTCGCTTGGCCTTCGACGGCAACAACAGCACGTTCTGGCATACCGCCTGGGGAACCAACGAGCCTCGTTGTCCCCACACGCTTGTGATTGACATGGTTAAAATCTACAAGGTCACAGCCTTCACCTACCTTGCCCGTCAGGACGGCAACCAGAACGGCATGGTCAAGGAATATGAAGTCTATCTGAGTACTGATGGCACCAACTGGGGAACAGCCGCCGTCTCGGGCGAATTGAAGAGTACCACTGCCCTTCAGGTCGTTCCGCTGACGACAGCCAAGGCTGCCCGCTACCTGAAGTTTGTAGCAAAGAGCGAAATCGGTGGAAATGCCTGGACCAGCGCCGCCGAGGTAGGCATTGAGGCCGAGGCAGACATTACCGCCATCGATGCTGTTTCCTCAGCCAGTAACGGCGGTGCCGACCCGGCCATCTACGATTTGCAAGGCCGCAGGCAAACGGCCAACCTCCAGACGCTGCCCAACGGCATCTACATCCAACAAGGCAAGAAAATCATGAAGCAATAAATCTAATGAAAGCACATCTGCGCAGTTACAGATGTGCTTTCATTTTGTTCCACAATGACGTTTATCGCCTTGTGAAGGGTCTTTTCACAAGGCGATAAACGGCATAATGGAGCTATTTGTTTTTGCGCTGCGAAGCTCGGTTCTTCACCCTTTGGCGGATTTCGGCCTTATGCTTGGCTGCGCCCGACCCATGGGCTCCCGTGTAATACTTCTTACCGCGAGCCTTAGTCTTCACTTTGTTGGGATCCTCCTCTTTTTTCTTTTTGGTGCCAGAGAACGTGATACCGTTCATGATGGCATACATAATCTCATTTTCCTGAGCCATCGATTCCTTGATTTTTCACATTTCATTTCTTAATGGTGGAACAAGCGGATGCCCGTAAACGACATGGCGATGTCGTATTTATCACAGGTCTCGATGACATGGTCGTCACGAACGGAGCCTCCCGCCTGAGCGATGTACTGGACGCCCGACTTATGCGCACGCTCGATGTTGTCGCCAAAGGGGAAGAAGGCATCGGAACCTAAGCAGACCCCTGTGTTCTGGGCAATCCAGGCTTTCTTCTCCTCGCGGGTCAGTGGTTCGGGCTTCTCCGTGAAGAACTGCTGCCAAGTACCTTCGCGTAGCACGTCCTCATACTCGTCGCCGATATAGACATCGATGGTGTTGTCACGGTCGGCACGACGGATGCCCTCCTTGAAAGGCAGGTTCATCACTTTGGGGCACTGGCGCATCCACCAAATGTCGGCCTTGTTGCCTGCCAGACGGGTGCAGTGAATGCGGCTTTGCTGGCCTGCACCGATACCGATGGCCTGTCCATCCTTCACATAGCAGACGGAATTTGACTGCGTATATTTCAGCGTAATGAGCGCAATCTTCAGGTCGCGCTTCGCCTCCTCGGTAAAGTTTTTGTTCTGCGTCGGGATGTTCTCGAAAAGGTTGTCGCCCGTCAGGTCAATCTCATTGCGTCCCTGCTCGAAAGTCACGCCAAACACCTGCTTGCGCTCAATGGGAGCAGGCTTGTATTCAGGGTCTATCTGAATCACGTTGTATGTGCCTTTACGCTTCTCGCGCAAGATGGCAAGCGCCTCGGGCGTATAGCCGGAAGCAATCACGCCGTCGCTCACCTCACGTTTAATCAGCAAGGCCGTAGCCTCGTCGCACGTATCGCTGAGGGCAATGAAATCGCCATAGCTCGACATGCGGTCGGCACCTCGGGCACGAGCGTATGCAGTGGCAATCGGTGTGAGTGGCACTTTCACGTCATCGACAAAATAGATCTTCTTCAGTGTGTCGCTCATCGGCACACCCACCGCTGCGCCAGCTGGACTGACATGTTTGAAACTTGCCGCAGCAGGCAGCCCCGTAGCAGCCTTCAGTTCCTTGACCAACTGCCAGGAATTGAGCGCATCCAGCAGATTGATGTAACCGGGACGACCGGAAAGTACCTCGATGGGCAATTCGCCCACTTCCATATACACACGCGACGGTTTTTGATTCGGATTGCAACCGTACTTCAGTTCTAATTCTTTCATATAATATAAATATGTACAATGATTTTGGCGCAAAGATAAAGATTATTTGGGACAAAACGACAAAAATATCACACTTTTACCAACAAAACGGAAAAGGTTTTGCAAAGCCCGCAGAAAAATACTAATTTTGCAGCCAATTTTAAATGAATGTCGTTATGAAAGAGAAACACCAACAGACACTTGACGAGCTCACCAAGGGCAATGTATGGTCGGTCACGGAAAGCGAACTGGCCTACATGCTGATTGAGGGCAAGAAGGAGGAAGACTACGAGGACATGGAGACACACTACATGAACATCATCCGAACTGTCTTCGACATTAAGTATCTTGACCGCAAGGACGAGAAGGAGGTCAGCCGCCTGGAAAACCTCCACTACGAAATATTCTCCTACCCCAGCGAGGGCGATGTCGATGCCATCGCCATCCGCAAACACCCCATCAAGAAAATCACCGACCTCACGCTTGAGAACATTCAGCACCTCGACGCCGTGGAAGTGCTCGAACTCATCAAGAACAACATGGGCACAGGCTGGAAGGGACTCTCACTCTCCATCCAGGACATCATCGAGTCAGCCTTCTTCGTTGACTACAGCACCCTGCCCGAAAACGTGATGCACCGTGTCGGCGGCATCATCGACCGCCGCAAGGAAGACGGCTACGACGTGTTGGAAATCGTGCGTGGAAACTGGATTGAAGCCATCTTCATGAAACCCAAGCCCAAAGTTGAGAAAGTTCACATCGACTACTCCATCAAGGACGACGACGACAAGGACACCGACCTGGACGACGATGACGAAGACCTCCCAGATATTCCCGACGATACCAACGACGACGAGGATGAAGACGACGAAATCGACATGGACAATGTTACGCCCGAAATCGAGGACATAGAAGACATTGAGGATGCCACGGACGACGACGACGACGTGGAATAATCCTTCATCTACTGGATGCTCTTGCATTACCACAATATTCATTATTCATTTACCATTCATTATTCATTTACCAAAACTAATTAAAACTATGAAATTTTCTACGTTGAAGGTGCTGACCCTCATGGGCGGCATGTTGCTCATGAGCCATTCTGTAATGGCTG
>CAJONZ010000048.1 GCA_905236065.1 uncultured Bacteroidaceae bacterium
TAAATATTATTCTCATTTGCGTTTGCCAAACCGACAAAAAGTAGTAAATTTGCGCAGAAAACGCAAATAAAATGGCATACACAATAGAACAGATTGCCGAGGTGACAGGCGCAAAACGCCAAGGGACTGCCCCCGCCAGCATCAATTGGTTGCTGACGGACAGCCGCTCGCTCTGCTTCCCCGAGGAGACGCTTTTCTTTGCGCTCCAGACCCAAAAGAATGACGGACATCGATATATTGACACACTGATGCGGCGAGGTGTGCGAAATTTTGTGGTGACACAGGTGCCGCAACCATCGGAGGCAGATAAGCAACTGATGGCAAACAGCAATTTCCTTCTTGTAAAATCCCCCTTGACGGCCCTGCAACGTTTGGCCGCCTATCATCGTGCTCAGTTCAACATTCCTGTGGTAGGCATCACGGGCAGTAACGGAAAAACGACGGTGAAAGAGTGGTTGTATCAGTTACTTTCGCCTAATTTCAATGTGTGCCGCTCGCCGCGCAGTTACAACTCGCAGGTAGGAGTACCGCTGAGTGCCTGGCTGATGACGAGCCATCACGATTTGGCTGTTTTTGAGGCCGGTATCAGCGAGATGGGTGAAATGGAACGCCTGGAGGAAATCATACGGCCCACGGTGGGCGTGATGACGAACCTGGGAAGTGCCCATCAGGAGCATTTCCCGTCGTACAAGGTAAAATGTGCGGAGAAAATGTTGCTGTTCAAGCATTGCCAGAAGGTGGTGACCAACGGACAGGACAGCACCATCGGACAGTGTGCCGCTTTGTTGCCGAAAGGGGTGGAGCGGTGCAACCTCACCCTGGAAAAGGTGGAGAAGACGGAAGGGCAGACCACTGTTCACTTCCTCCACGACGGAAAGCGGTGGAAATATACCATCCCGTTCACGCACGAAGCGGCCATTGAGAACAGCATCACGTGTATGGCGACGGCATTGGCGCTGGAAACCGGGATTCCGACGGAGACGTTGTGTCAACGGATGGAGCATTTGGAACCTGTGGCCATGCGCCTGGAAGTGAAGGAAGGCGTGAGGGGCTGTACGCTGATTAACGACTCGTACAACTCGGACGTTCACTCGCTGGGTATCGCACTCGATTTCATGTCGCGCCGGCCAGACACCAAGCGGCAGCGGCGTACACTGATATTGTCAGACATCCTACAATCCGGAGAAATGCCTCGAATGTTGTATCGCCAAGTGGCACAGATGGCGGCATCGAGAGGCATTGAGAAGGCCATTCTGGTAGGTCGGGAAATCAGCCAGTGCGCCGATTGCTTTCCGATGGAGCATGAGGCTTTCACGACGACGGAGGAATTGATGCGGAGCGAGACCTTCCAAAGGCTGAGGGATGCGTTCGTCTTGATAAAGGGCGCCCGAAGTTTCCAGTTCGACCAACTCTCCGACCTGCTGACGCTGAAAGTACACCAGACCATCTTGGAGGTGAATTTGGGAGCTTTGCGGGCCAACGTGAATTATTACCGGCGGCTGATGCGTCCCGAGACGAAGATGGTGTGCATGGTGAAGGCTTCGGCCTACGGCATCGGTTCGTTTGAGACGAGCAAGACGTTGCAGGATGCTGGTGTAGATTATCTGGCCGTGGCTGTGGCCGACGAGGGCGCAGATTTGCGCAAAGCGGGTATTACGGCCAACATCATGATTATGAACCCTGAAATGACGTCGTTCAAACTGTTGTTCGATGAAAAACTGGAGCCAGAGGTGTTCTCGTTTGAGATTTTGGAGGCACTGATTCAGGCTGCGGAAAAGTACGGCATTACAAATTTCCCCATCCATATCAAATTAGACACGGGTATGCACCGCCTTGGGTTCAACCCTGAGCGGGACATGCCCCGACTCATCGACCGCCTGAGCAAGCAGACGGCCTTGGTGCCCTGCTCCGTGTTCAGCCACTTTGTAGGCAGTGACAGCAACGACTTCGATGCCTTTTCACGGAAGCAGTTTGCCTTGTTCGACCAGGCGAGCCGACAGTTGCAGGCATCCTACAACCATAGGATTCTGCGCCACATTTGCAACTCGGCGGCCATTGAGCATTTCCCCGAATACCACCTCGACATGGTAAGGTTGGGACTGGGACTGTATGGCATCAACCCGATTGACAATGCTGTATTAAATAATGTGGCGACGCTGAAGACAACCATCCTGCAAATTCGGGACGTGCCGAAAGGTGATTCCGTGGGATACAGCCGTCGCACCATTCTGGAACGGGACTCGCGGATAGCCGCCATCCCGATAGGCTATGCCGATGGGTTGGATCGTCATTTGGGCAACCGAAACTGTTACTGCTTGGTCAATGGAAAGCGGGCAGACTATGTGGGAAATATTTGCATGGATGTCTGTATGATAGACGTTACGGATATCGATTGTAAAGTCGGCGATTATGCCGTCATCTTTGGCAATGCCCTGCCCGTCACGGTGCTGAGTGATGTCATTGGCACGATTCCTTACGAGGTGTTGACGGGCATTTCCACCCGTGTGCAGCATGTGTATGTAGAGGAAAGTTAATACAATAAAATCGTTATACGGCAAAAACTCAAAAAACGAATCACCATGAAAAAACTCGTTTTTCTTACAGGTGCAGGAATGTCGGCAGAAAGCGGCATCAGCACGTTCCGTGACAGTGGGGGATTGTGGGAGCAGTATCCCGTTCAGCAAGTGGCAAGCATCGAAGGCTACTGGGCCAACCCAGAACTTGTCATTCAGTTTTACAACGACCGTCGGAAGCAATTGCTTGACGTAAAGCCCTGTGAGGGGCACCGTCTGGTGGCAGAAATGGAATCGGCGTATGATGTCACCGTCATTACACAGAATGTGGATAACCTGCATGAGGTGGCTGGCAGTAGCAAGGTGATTCACCTGCACGGCGAGCTGATGAAGGCCACTTCAACAAAGAATCCGAACGACCCCAACTGCATCGTCACCCTCTCGCCGCCCAATCTGGACATCAAGATGGGGCAGAAGGCCAAAGACGGCTCGCAACTCCGCCCCTTCATCGTATGGTTCGGGGAAAGTGTACCTATGATTGAGCCTGCCATCGAAGAGGTGCAAAAGGCCGACATCCTGGTTGTCATCGGCACCTCGTTGAATGTCTATCCCGCTGCCGGACTCCTGGCCTATGCCAACAGCCATTGCAAGATTTACCTGATTGACCCTGCCGAGGTGAAGTTTGACCCCTCATTGGGCATTACCCATATTAAGAAAGGTGCTTCGGCAGGCATGGAGGAATTGAAAGGCTTGCTTTGCTAACCTCCAACAAAGGGGAAATAACAAATGACTAAATGTGAGATGAGACGAACGCTGACACTCCTATTGCTTTTCTGCTGTCTGCAACTGGCCTTTTCACAAAGTGTTTCGCAAGAACACAAATGGTTGAAAAGGTTGGAAGGCCGGACGATTGTCAAAAACAAGGCGGGCTTTCAGGTTGACCAGCGACAACCGCTCCGGGTCGCCCGTAAGCAGCAGGAGCAGGGTGGGGACTTGCCCAAGCGTGTCGAACCCTTGCTTGCAGGCATCAACCGCTGGCATCAGTACGACGCTCCCTACTGGAACCTGACTCCCATCGTGGAGGACAGGCATTGTCCGGCAGGCTGTGTGGCTTTGGCGCAGGCTCAGGTCATGCACTTTTGGCGTCATCCCGACCAGGGAAAGGGGGAGTTTTCCTACAACGACAGTCTGGGTTGCGGGCAGTTACTCAGTGCAAAGTTCTATGAACACACCTACGAATGGGACAAGATGCTTTACGAGTACGAGGACAGTGCCTACACGGATGAGGAGGTCTATCCGATGGCCTTGTTGTTGAGCGACTGCGGCATCAGTGTGCAGACCAAATACAACCGAAGTGCCAGTGGGGCACAGCCCGTGATGCACAGCGTCGCCCTGACCCGCTATTTCGGTTACGATCCCGCCGTACAGCTCCATTTCAGGGACTTCTACACCGAGCAGGAAATCATCACCTTGTTGAAACAGGAACTTGCCGCTGGCCGGCCCCTCCTTGTTTCTGGCTATAACTACCGAATCGGCCATGCTTTTGTCATCGACGGCTACAACGAGGATGACTGGTTTCATGTCATGCTCGGAAATCCCAAAGGGAACGGCGACGGCTGGACCAGTTTGGAGTGTATGAACGGCTCCCACGAGGAATATGATTATACGCTCAGTCCTGAATCGGGCTTTAATCTCATGCAGGTCTTCACCGTTGGCATACAGCCCGAAACCTCCACTTCCACGCCCTACCACGTCTTTGCCATGGAAGGCATGAGTGTGGTTTCAGCCACAGGCAACGAAGCCCGCATTCGGGTCGGCGACCTCTCCAACATTGGCTATAATATCCATCACGACTCTGTCAGTATCATGCTGCTGCAGGCCGACAGCATCGTTCGTCCCCTTTATACCTACCAACGGGAGTTCCTGTTGGAGGAAATCGACGACACGGCCTATACGGACACACTTTCCATTCTGCTCTCTCCCGACATTCCCGATGGGCAATACCGCCTGATGCCGATGTTCAAGGACAACGGAACGTGGCAGCCGGTGCGGTGTTGCGTAGGTACACCCAACTACTTGCTTTGCGACTTGCAGGATGGTCTGGCAACTTTCTCCAGTGACACGGCCCACACAGCCTTTCTCACGCTGGAGGACTTTGACGTCCCCGACCTCATCATCAGCGGTTCCGCTCCCGACATCAGCCTCCGACTGAAAAACCATCAGGCGGAATCCGTCGGCAGAATCTATTTCTTCATGGAGCCCACCGTCGAGGGACAGGAATCCTTCTTCCTCTACAAGATGGGGTATGCGATGGAAGCCGACGAGGTGCGCACCTACCGCTTCTGCACGACAAACATTTATCCACCCAAGACGGGTCAGTACCGCCTCCGCATCCTGTACGATAACAATCTTTTCTCCCAGCATCTGACTGAGTTGACCGATGAAGACACTCCCATCCTCGTCTCCGTGCTCCATGGAAACATTATGCAGATTGCGTCGAATGTTAAAAGTGAAAAATGAGGAATGAAGAATGAGGAGTGGAAAATGAAGAATGAAGAATGGAAATTTTTGACCCTTCTGTTTGTGGTCGTACGTTTGCCCTATCTTCTATTGGAATTTCCTGGCAACATATATCCCGACACCGCTGGATCCATCGGGCAGTTCTTTGGATATCCCGACTTCTCGGCACAACTTTGCAGCACTGACCCCACCGTCATCCTGACCAATCATCATCCCGTCATCTATACCCTGCTCTTCGGCGGTACCATTGCCCTCGGCAACCAGATTGGCAGCCAATCTTTCGCCGTTTTCCTTTTCCTTCTCATGCTGACGGCCTTTCACTCTTGGTTGTTAGCTCGTATCTTCATTTTGCTGAAACCACAAGGCGGCACAACAGCAAAGCCTTATAACCGCACTTGGTGGCTTTGTGTGGCATTTGTCGCTATTTTCCCCATCTACGGCTTTTGGTCCACCTTGTTGTTGAAAGACGCTTTCTTCTCCACCGCATTTCTTTGGTTCACCCTCTGCTTGCTTCAGACCGAACTGTCCGGTGGCCAACGACTTCATGACAAGTCATTCCTTTTGCAACTCTTTGCTGCCACATTGCTCTTCCTTTTTTCCAAAAATCAGTGTGCTTACATCGTCATGCTGATGCTCATCGCCTTGGTGTTGCTCCGCAAGTTCCACTATGGCCGATTGGCCTTTGCACTCCTTCCCGCGCTTCTCGTTTATGAATGTTTTCTCCACCTCCTCCTTCCCACACTCGGTGTAGCCAACGTGGGCCGACAGGAACTCCACGGCTTTCTTTTCCAACAGACCGCCCGTTACGTGAAGGAATTTCCCGACGATGTACATCCCGAAGAGCGTGAGGCTATTGCACGGCTCCTGCCTTACGACCGCTTGGCAAACCTTTACAATCCCGAACTGCAAGACCCCGTGAAGTTTTCTTACAACGTCAATGCCACAGCCGCTGACTACCGTCCTTACTATCAGGCCCATCTTCACATGATGCTTCGCCATCCAGGTGTGGTCATCGCTTCTCTGTGGCAAAATTGCTCTGCCTACTTCTATCCTAGTGGACGCTATCCCCTCTTTTTTCCCAGCATGGCAACCGACGACCCGCCAACGTCTGGCTTCTATACCCTGCATCCCCTCATCACTCCCCAGCCTTCGGGCATGAAAGCGATCATGGCCATTCCCCTCCTTGGTTGGCTCTTCGACATGGGCTTCTATATTCCCATCGCCCTTCTTGGCTGCATCATCCTTTTCGTCCAGCGAATGCCCCTCACCATCCTTCCCCTCTTCATCTCCATTGGCATTCTCATCCTCTCGCCCGAGAACGGATGCTTCCGCTACGTCATGCCGATCCTTTGGCTCCTTCCCTTCGAAATCCTTCTGATTGCAAACAATAAGATTCTAAAAAGTAATAACGTTGTCCTGTCATAACGCAAAAAAGAATATGTTCCTTTCCGTCATCATACCTGCCTACAACGAGGCATCCACCTTGCCACTCATCTTGCAGAAGATAGCCGACACCCCACTTCCTGCCGGCTACCAGTGGGACATCATCCTTGTTGATGACTGCTCTACCGATGCCACTCCAGAGGTGATTGCACAGTGGGAAGACAGCCAGATTCTTCCTTTCACCAGTGTGCGGCACACCGAAAACCACGGCAAGGGGCGGGCCATTCGCACAGGACTGGAACACGCCCGTGGCTACTACACCATCATCCAGGATGCCGACTTGGAATACGAGCCCGCCGACATGGTGCGTCTGCTGCAATATGCCCTCAGCCATACCGACTGTCCCGTGGTCTATGGCAGTCGCATCCTCGGACAGCGACTCCACCGCGGCGGAAAAATCACCGCTTCGCCCCTCTTTTACTGGGGTGGCCGTCTTGTCACCGCTGCTGCCAACCTCTTCTATGGGTTGCATCTGACCGACGAACCCACCTGCTACAAACTCTTCCGCACCGACCTCCTCCGTTCCCTCCAACTCCAGTGCGAGGGCTTCGAATTTTGTCCCGAAGTTACAGCCAAGGTTGCCCGCCAGGGCATTCCCATTCCTGAAATCCCCATCAGCTACCACCCCCGCACGCTTTCGGAGGGGAAGAAAATCAACTGGCGCGACGGTGTGGAAGCCATCTACACCCTGTTCCGCTACCGTTGGTAGCCCACTATTTCAGGCTTACGTAATACCCCAGTTTGTAGAATCCGAAGAGCAGGAGGCTGGGATTTCCCGACAGCAAATTGCGGCGAAGCAAGGGCGCTGACAGCCAATAAAGTATGCGAATCAAAGGAGAAAACACACGATATTGGGTCGATAGGCGGTTCATCTTCACCAAGTCGCCAATATCTTTTCGGAAGTGATGAGCCGCCCATAGTGCCTCCTCCGTCTTGCGCAGGAATGTGGCATTGTCTTCAATGTCGTTGTTCAACAGGGGATTGTCAATACCATGAATGGTAAAGCCTGCCGCTTTCAGGTCCTTCCCAAACTGCACGTCTTCATAGCCATATCCCCTGTAGCGCTCGTCAAAGCGTACTTTCTGTGCCACGGAACGATGAATCATGAAGGAAAAGGAACGGAACTGCTCACTGATGTACCCATATTTCCGTTCGTATGCTTTTTCGTATTTCCAGCGTAGCATCCGCTCTGGGTCGTGCCATTCATCGGGATGAACCACGCCGCCACACACCACCTCATATTCTTGGGCTGCCTCCACGTATTTCCTTAGAAAATCCTTCCGTATCACCTTTCCGTCCGCATCCATGAACAGCAGCCAGTCCCCCTTCGACGCATCTATCAGGAAGTTGCGGATGGCCGCTCGTCCCACGTTCTCCTTCCTTCGGACGTATCGGCAGTGGCTCAACTCCTGCGTCTTCAAGTTGGCAATCATGGAGACGGAGTCTCGACTGCCGTCCTCCACCAAAATCAATTCGTAGGGAATGGACAGTTCTTCTGCCTGTTGGTGCAGGTTTTGAACCAATGGGTAGGCGTTGTAGTCGTGTGTGGGAATCAGGATGGAAAGCATATCGTAGTTTTTTAGAATCCTCTCTTCCTCTGGCCTATAGGGCGATGGAGAGGAGTTTGCGAAGTGAGAGCGATAGTAAGCATGTTGTGATGAAGGCCGCCACCAGCAACAGTGGTAGGGAACTCCCAAGCCCCAAGTGGATGTAGATTTGCAGGATGGGGAAGTGTAGCAGGTAGAACTCGTAGCTGAGGTCACGGAACCGGCAGCGGAAACTGTAGGCCAGTATCAGGATGACGGGTGTGAGGAAAATCGGAAACGCAAAAAGGAAGTACCCTTGCCAGAAGCAAAGCATACACAGCGGCAGGGATAGCAGCAGCAGGGGAAACCTGTGTCGGCACACCCATTCCTTATGGTACAGCAGCAGGACGGGCAGATAGAAACAGACTGCTTCGCCCGGAAACTGATGGGCCAGCGTATAATAGAAGGGGTTGCCTGTCCTATGGAATAGCCCGTTCAGGCAGGCGGTGTAGAGCAGCGAGCCCACCACCAGTGTTCCCAGCACCATGCGATGCCCAAATCGTTGTATCAGCCAGAATACGATGGGAATGGAAACGTAGAACAGTACCTCTATTTTCATCGTCCACAGCGCCCCGTTCATCACGGGTAGGACGTTCCCCTCGAACACACCTGGCAGGGTGGGTTGCAGGGAGTTGAGGAAAAGCAGGTTGAAGCACACGTAACGCAGGGTTTCGCTTCGTGAAAAGAATTCGGACAGCGACAGATTCGTTTGCAGCGTTCCTAACACAAGGCAGAAAAGTATGGCCAAAGCATAGGCGGGATAGATGCGGTGGAAGCGTCTAAGCACGAAAGCCCGCAGATCGCCCTTTTGCTGATAGCTATGGTAGGTCAGGAAACCGCTGATGATGAAGAAGCCGCAGACATACACGATGGAGTTCAAGACGGAATACTCGCTACTGGTCAACGCAAAGGCATGGTTGATGAAGATGCCGAGCGCAAAGAGATTCCGCATCAGCGTAAAGCAATTATCATCAAAACTGCGGGATGAGAGCGGTAGCAAATTCTTCATTCTTTAGCCTACATTGTAGTTGAGGGCCTTGGTTGTGGCGTATTGTGCCTCCGGCTGTGTGCCTTTCAGCAAGGTGCGTACCATAAAGCGAACCCGGTGTGTACGTTTGCTGAATTGCTCGAAAGTTTCCGTGTAGGGGTTGAATGCCTCCTTCCATCCCTTCCGTGGGGAGAGGTAGAAGAGCGGCAGCATATCCACGGCGGAGTTCGTATGCTCATGCTGTTCGTTCTCCTCGTTGATACACGCCAGGTTCTCCTTGTTGGGATACAGGCAGGTGATCCCGTTCTTCTGGCAAAATGTGATAACGGGCGTCATGTACTCATCGTAGGTGTCCGTCAGTTCCTTCAGCGAGTAGTTCGTATAGGCCGTACTGCCAATGTCCTGCACTGGCCGCAGTTGGATGACATCGGGCTTCACCTTCGCAAACACTTTGGGGATGAGGCGCAGGTTGTCCACGTTGTCGGCACAGACGGTGTAGTTCACTCTGAACTTGAAGGCCGGATGCTCCTTTCGGATGCAAGCCACGTTCTCTACCAGCTGCTCGAAACGGTCGAAATGGGCACCCACCATCATTCCCTCGTAGGTCTTCTGCTCCAGACCGTGGGCCGAGACAATCAGTTCGTCCAACCCGTTCTCCACCAGCTTCTGCAACAACGGCAGGGACAGCAGGTTGCCGTTCGTCGTAATGGAGGTATGCGGGATGCCACATTCCTTTGCTAACTTCACGATGTCTGCCAGTCCCTTATGTGTGGTCGGCTCTGCGCCGCACCCGATTTGCAGTTTCAGTCCTCGGTGGAACAGGGCTTTGGCAATGGCTTGGATGTCTTCGCTGCTGAACGTGCCGTGCAGCTCTTTGTCCTCGTCGGGATTGCTGAAGTAGCACATCCGGCATCGCAGGTTGCAGGCCAGCGCCGGATCCAGCGATATGTAGAGGTATCGGCGCCGGAGCAAGTGCAACAGGAGGATGCCAAGCAGTTTCAGCTTGGGACTCTCGATGCGCTGATAGATTTTAATGATTTTATAGATGTCCATTCTTTAGGGTTCATTTGATGAGAATCTTCCGTCGGTTCCAGATGTACAGGCCACGAGGCAACTGCAACGTCTTCAGGTTGCCGCCCACGGCCTTGCCCACCCGCTGCCCGCTGAGGGTATAGACCACATCCTCCGGGCTTTCTGTCCCGGCAAGGGTCTCAGCGATGCCTTCCGGCACCTCGGGATGGTAGCAATAGGCACTGTCCAGGTAGGCCAGACGGTCGTCTATCCACTTATAGATATATTGTTCCTCGGCGGCGAAGTCCAGCTCAAAGCCGTCCACGCCGTTCCAGCGTTCCTGCTCGCGGTTGCCGGCGCCGGTTTCTCGGAACAGACGGAAATATTTCTCGAAATACGATTTCAGTTTCTCGGCGGCGAAGTACGACTTCCTCAGCTCCACATACCGTGGATAGTAAATCTGTGCGGAGTCGTTGCGCACATAGAGGAAGTGGTACTGCAACTGGTGGTAGAGTCCCGTCTCCGTGTCGGCGGCCAGCGGGCGTGCCCACGGGTCGCGTCCCCATGTCGCGTCCATGTCCCAGGGCACGACGGCCATTTTCTGCTCAGGCTTCTGCAGGTTGTAGAAATACACATACATATTCTTACCCGCATTGTCGTTGCCGAGCATCAGGTCTAACAACAGGAAGTAGTCCCGCCACAGGGGCATATCGACCATCTCCTCCAGACTGTCGTTGACGGCTTCTGGCCCTGCCGTGGAGAGCCAGCGGATGTTGTGGGCCAGCGGTTCCCAGTCGAAGGGTTCTCCTTCATCTACATCGGGATATTTGGCTTCCCACACGCCCCATCGGGGTTTGGTGTTGTCATAGACGTATTCTGCTTCTGTCCGACTGCCCATGAAATCCCAGCCCACCAGCTTGTATAGGATGCCACGGATGTTGCCATCCTGGCTTTTTTTCAGCTTCAGTTGCTTGCGGTCCACCTTTTCCGTCATGCAGTACAGTCCTTCGTAAGCCCCGTTCACATAGACCTCCACGAACTGCCCATGCGTCCCATTCACCAACTTGGGTTCCTGGTCGTAGTAATAGGGGTGGGTGGCAAAGTCCAGCCACAAGTCCGTTGCCACGCGGTTTCTCATGCGAGCCACGTCGATGGCCATCGCATCCAGAATCCACGTGTTGTCCGAGCGCATTCCTAAGAAGGATGCATTCAGCTTTTCCCCCGCTTCGTCTTTCAGTTTCACCGTGAACGACTTCTTCGTGTATCGCTGTGCCGTTGCTCCACGGTGGCGGATGTTTGCCCGGAACACCGTCCCGTCCTCCAATTGGAATGTTCCTTCGCTATAGGATGATGAGAGCCCATTTCCCGTCAGGCGAACTACTGGGAGTCTTTCGCTTTGGGCAAACGTCGTCTGCATCGTGACCCCAAGCAGGGTCACAACCGCCAACAAGCGTTTTATGGTAGATTCAATTCTCATTTCTTTCTCCGCCAGGCTTTTCCCTCGTCCGATAGGGGAGGGGAAGGAGCCTTATCTCACAATCAGCACTTTCGCATTTGCTCCCTTCTTTCCTTCCTCGTCGGTTGCCAAGATGTAATACACGCCACTGGCTACCTGCTTGCCTGCACTC
This sequence comes from uncultured Bacteroidaceae bacterium, assembly GCA_905236065.1. GTDB lineage: Bacteria > Bacteroidota > Bacteroidia > Bacteroidales > Bacteroidaceae > Minthosoma. The sequence goes on from CAJONZ010000048.1 coordinate 11,690, forward strand.
GTCCGGCAGTTCCATGTGAACTCGCCACCGTTCGACGTGCCCTCATAGACCAGCTTTCCTGCGGCATTCGCAATCTTCACGTTCGTATTGAACGCAAGGCCTGTCACCCGCACCAGATTGCGGTCTTCCGGCCTTACGGGGTTCGGATATACTTTGAGGTTGTTTTTATCCAGTTCCTCCTCGGCATCCACCGCATCGCTCAGGTACGAGCAGAGTCCCTTGTCCGTCGAGAAGAACACTTCGCCCGTCTCTCCGTCGATTTGGATGTCGTTGATGTTGTCGGAAAGCAAAGGGGAGTTATCTACGGTGAAACGTTGCAAGGTCTGTTGCCCGTCCGCACTCAGCAGGTACAGGCCGTTTCCGCCCGTGCCAATCCATTTGCGGTTGGCGCCATCCACGGCGATGCACGTCACCGTCACGCCGTTCAGCAGGTAGTCGGCCAGTCCCGTTCCGTCGTCTCTCGACAGTTTGATTTGAGTGAAGTAGAAGTTCGAGTTGAAGATATTCTCAGGCGTCTCGGTGACGAACACACCCGCCGATGTCCCGAACCACATCACGCCGTCCAGATCCTCTGCCACGGCATAGAACCCACCTATCGCATATTCCGTCCCGTCCTGGTTTACAAGGGTGTGGTAGAACTTGTGGGTGTCGTCCCGCTGCGTGTTGATGGTTCCGTTCGTGTTGACGATGAGTACGCCCGCCTTCGAGTCCTTGCCCGTCACGGCCTCCACGTTCAGCGACAGGCGGCTGTTAATCCACACCCACCCACGCTTGTCGAACACGGCGCGGTCAAACACCTGATACCGGGCGATGTCGTCGTAATAGTAGCCCAGCCACGTACCGTCCTTCTTCAGGATTCTTACAATCGTGTCGCACGACATGTTGAACATCCACAGGTTGCCGTCCTTGTCGTAGTTGCATCCACCCATGCGGATATAGCGGAAGTAGTGCGAGCTGCTCGGATTCATCGTCTGCAACGGGTTGCTCACGTAGTATGGGTCTGCCGCCTTGTACTGGTCGTCCTTGTAATACGTATAGTGCTTGTACAGCTTGTAGTCCTTGAACTCATAGATGCCCGAACGGAACGTAGCCAGGTAATGGTGCGTAGGGTCGTCGGGGTCTTGGGCCACGTCGGTCACATTCAGGTACGTCAATGATGGCACGGCTGCCGTTGGCTCTTTCTCGTCAAACATTGTCCAGCGTCCGTTCTCGTAGGCCGTAGCCTGTCCTAAGGCATAGGTTCCCGTCCAGTAGTTGTTTCCACCGGCCACCAGCAGGCGCCCATTCACCATGTTCATGCGGTAGCTGTTGTTACGTATCGGACTGTTTGGCGTGATGTCGCCCGTTTTCACCTCAAACGTCGTGCCGCTCAAGCCCATCCCTAACATTCCGTTCTCCCCGCAGGCTGCCCAGTAGGTGCCCGACAGGTAGGCCATGCTACTGATGGGGTATGGCACCGTATGGGTGGTCACGTTGCCGGCCTCGTCCACCGACTTGAACAGCTTCGCATTCGTCGTCAGGTAAATCCGTCCGTTGTTCACAAAACAACTGGTCACGGCATCGGGCAGGGCCAGCGTCTGTGCGTAGGGCGTCAGCGAAGTGACCTTATAGAGGTTGTTTGCCAGGAAGTAATACTGGTTTCCTAACTTCACGATTTTTTTGAACGTCGTGAAGTTGTTGATTTTTTCCCAGTTTGCCGGGTCGAGTAGGTTCTTTGATTGGTTGCCGCGATACACGCCGCCGGCTGTAATCGCCACGATATATCCGTCCGACACGCAGACGCTCTTCACCGCATAGCCGAAATAGTAGAGGTTCTTGAATATCCTTTGGTTCAGGTCGAACTCCACGATGCCTGCATTCGTCGAGATATAAATCGTGTTCCCCACCGTCACCACGTCGTTCAGCGTCTTGTCGCTCATCGTCTTCGACTTCAGCTCCGAGACATTGTAAGCCGTTCCGTCGGTGGCCAGCAAGTCGATGTTGCCATTCTGGTACAGCACCACCAACTCATGGGTCCCGCTCGACACTTGGATGTCGTAGATGTCGAAATCGCTCAACGCCGTAGCCTTGTCATACGTCTCAATGCTCCCATCCTCCGGGCCATAGCTGTACAAATCCCCGTTGGCAAGCACATACACACGCCCGCCCATCTCCACACACTTCGTAGCATTGTGGTACGAGGCATACACCTTCCAGTCGGTATTGTCGGCCTGTACGCCGACGATTCCCGTTAGTGTCAGCAGACAAAGCAGCAAGAATCTTTTAAACATAAAATGAAATTATTAATTGTCAATTCTTCATTCTTAGTCGGAACGAATGGGTTTTCCCCATTCTTCACTCTTCACTCTTCACTCTTCATTCTTCGTTTCCCCCTACATCCTTTCCGGCATTTCGATGCCCAGCAGTCCCATGCCCAGCTTCACCACCTTGGCTACGGCCTTGGCCAGCGACAGGCGGAACATCCTCAGCTTCTCGTCCTGCTCGCCCAGGATGGTGTAGTCATGGTAGAACTGGTTGAACTCCTTCGTCAGCTCATAGCAGTAGTTGCAGATGCCCGACGGGCTGTAGTCCGTGCCTGCCTGACGCACAGCCGTGCCAAACTGAGCCAGCTTCTGAATCAGGGTCGTCTCCTTTTCCGAGATGGAGATGTCCGTGGGTAGTGCCGCCGGAATCTCGATGCCCTGTTCCTTGGCCTTCCGCAGGATGCTCTGGATGCGGGCGTAGGTATATTGGATGAATGGCCCCGTGTTTCCGTTGAAGTCAATCGACTCCTCCGGGTTGAACAACATGTTCTTCCGGGCATCCACCTTCAGGATGAAATACTTCAAGGCACCCAGACCCACCTTGCGGGCCACCTCGCGCGCCTCGTCCTCGGGGATGTCCAGCGTCTTCATCTTGTCCGCACTGGCCGTGTAGGCATCCTCAATCATGGCGGCCATCAGGTCGTCGGCATCCACCACGGTGCCCTCACGGCTCTTCATCTTGCCGTTCGGCAGTTCCACCATGCCGTAGGAGAAATGCACAAGGTCCTTGCCCCACTTGAAGCCCAACTTGTCCAGTAGGATGCTTAACACTTGGAAGTGGTAGTTTTGCTCGTTGCCCACCACATAGATCATCTTGTCAATCGGAAAGTCTTGGAAACGCAGCTTTGCCGTGCCGATGTCCTGCGTCATATAGACCGACGTACCGTCACTGCGCAGCAGCAGTTTCTCGTCCAGGCCCTCAGCCGTCAGGTCAGCCCATACCGAGCCGTCCTCGCGGCGATAGAACAGGCCCTTCTCCAGACCCTCCATCACCTTCTCCTTGCCTTCCAGGTACGTCTCTGACTCATAGTAAATCTTGTCGAACGACACACCCATCATCTTGTACGTCTCGTCGAA
>CAJONZ010000049.1 GCA_905236065.1 uncultured Bacteroidaceae bacterium
ATGCGTGGCCGTGTGGGCCGTTCAAACCGCAAGGCGTTCTGCTACCTGTTAGCGCCCCCTTTGTCCGCCCTGCCTGTAGAGAGCCGTCGGCGTCTGGAGGCGCTGGAGAACTTCAGCGACCTGGGCTCCGGCATCAACATCGCCATGCAGGACCTCGACATACGCGGTGCGGGCAATCTGCTCGGAGCCGAGCAGTCGGGCTTCATCAGCGACCTGGGCTATGAGACCTATCAGAAGATACTCAACGAGGCCATGGCCGAGCTGAAGAATGAATGTCCACCCGACACTCCTGCAGGAGAGAAGACGTCGCTCCGTGCACCGTCACATCCTCCCGAGGTGGCTGTGGAAACGGCCGGCCCATTCGTTGCCGACTGTACTTTGGAGGCCGACCTTGAGATGTATTTCCCCGACCAGTATGTGCCCAGCGACTCCGAGCGCATGCTGCTCTACCGCGAGCTCGACAGCACACGCAACGATACTGAGCTCGAAGCCTATCGCCTGCGTCTCATCGACCGCTTCGGGCCGTTGCCCCCGCAGGCCGAGGAGCTGCTGCGGGTGGTGCCGCTGCGCCGCCTGGGGCAGCAGCTTGGGTGCGAGAAAATCCTGCTCAAGCAAGGCAGTATGCTGCTCTACTTCGTGTCCAACGCCAACAGTCCCTACTATCAGAGCGAAGCCTTTGGCCGTGTGCTCTCCTATGCTGCACAAAACGTGAGGCGGTGCAGCCTGCGGGAGACCGCCGCCTCTTCTGCCAAAGGAGGGGTGAAGCGCTCTCTGGCCGTCAGTCAGGTGCCCACGGTCGACGAGGCCCTGCGTACCCTACAAACCATCACACAAACAGAACTATGAAGAAAATCGACATTTACTTGGCCAATACCGATAGCCAGCGCCATCTCGCTGCTGCCATGCTCACGCTCCTGCCTGCCGTTGCCACCCAGGCGCAGGAAGACGAGCAAGACGCTCCCGAGCAACCTGTCGGCAGAGGCTGGCAGCGCATGATAGAAGAAGGCGAGCTGCCCGAAGAGGAGCAGCCCGTGTTCAGTATCTATGACTACATGGATGAAATCATCGCAATCGTCATTCTCGTGGTAATCATTGCTGTCGTGCGTCATCTCGTCGATCGTCGCCACCGCACCGGTTGCACATTCTTCATCATCTTTTTTGCCGCTATCTTCTACGTCATCTGGCGATATCTGCTTTAGTTTAGCCTGTCGGTCGCCTATCCCCGTGCCATCTTGTATATAGCCTCCATGTCGGCGGCCTGCAGCACTTTCAGTCCGCCGCAGGTAGCGGTGTAGTTGCGGCTGTACTTCGTAAGTTTTAGAAAGTTTGTAAACCTCTGTGTTTCAGTGGTTTCAAATTTCGTTTTCTCCAAACGTAACAAATCTGCACCAAAATTGTGTTAAATAAATCGAAGCATCCGAAATGTGGTGCAAGGTGGGCTGAAACACAATGCAAAGATACAAAACTTTTTTGAAAATGAAGCGATTTGTTACGACTTTTTTTAGCGAGATATTTTGTAGTGGGATTTGTATGTCGGAAGTGGCACGAACAGGTGCTGCAAACCTTCTTCTTTCCGATTGTAATATAGTGAAGGAAAATAACCATCCCGAACGGTTTATTAGTATGATTTTTGGCGCAAAATCATACTCGTCGGTTAAGTATTCTGAAAAAGCGAACATTTCTTTCTTCGTTTTTCTTTCACCTAATTCTTTACCCCTAACTTCGCATCGCCACATTTCTCTTTTGGCTGGCAAAAGCTATGGTTTATCTGGTCAGTGGAGGATGCGGCGAGGGAGCATTGCAGAGGCAATTCAAATGAAGGTGTTACTTCCGATGTTGGTACTAATCAGGACATGCTTTAGAACCAGTCCGGTCGTAAAAGTGTTAAATCAAGAGTTTGGTTTCAATTTTTTCCTTTTATTGAGATTGTCTTATTTACTTTGCCGCCCGATTGAATGATAATTCGTGAAAAGTATAAATAGTAAAACTAAAAAGTATTTGAAAATGAATCAGCAGAATTCCGTCCCAAAGGACACCCAACTGCAACGACAGGTTGCAGAACTCCAGAAGCGCGTTGACTCTCTGGAAGACATCCTTGACAATGGCAAGGAAGTATTAACCGTGGAAGAAGCCGCCAAGTTCATGGGCATGGCTCGCAGTACCTTATATAAGATGACGTGCGACCAGAGCATCCCCTTCTACCGGCCCAACGGAAAGATGATTTTCTTCGAGAAGGCAGACATCCTTTCGTGGATTCGCAGGAACCGTGTCTATACCCAAGAGGAGATTGACGAAGAAGCCCGTCTTCACATGCAAACTCTAAGCAAGAAGCACTGACATGAAGGAACAGGAACTGTCTGCACTCAAAGAGAGTGCCGTTTACTCAGCTGCTAATTGGGCCAAGACTGGCTTGGGCTATTTTACCATGCGTGACAAGGTGAACGACTACATCGAAGCTACAGGAGCGAACAGAGCCATTGATGATGACCAGGAGGCTATCAGGTACGGACGTGAAGCCGCCGCACTCGCCATCAACATTGATGCCATCCATCTGTTGAACAAGGCGGAGGAAAAGAAGTTGAACGATGCCCTTATCAGTATCGCAGATGACTTGCCGCAGACTCGCAGCAGAGGTTGTCACAGATGAGTAAACCCAAGGATGATAAGTGAACATGAAGGGTGTCCGCACCCATAACAATTAAAATCAATGAGATATGTACGATAAAGATTTGTTTTATGGTCTGTTCTTATCAGACCGACAGTTGGATTTCCTGTTCAACTACGCGCAGGGATTTGACCGCATTAAGTGCTTTGCTACCTTCCTCCGTCTGGCAGTCAAAGAGCCGACGCACTATGAGAAGAAGGAGTATTCAGTTGACCTAACCCCTGGCCAGTTCGCCATATCGGAAGTTGAACTTGCCAAGCTCTGGAAGTGCAACCGAAAGACCGCATCCAAGATGGTTGACATGTTCCATGAGGTGGGACTGGTATCATCCGTGCCGAATTGTCGTACTACTGTCTTCACAGTCCATTGTGTTGCCAGTTGGTATGTTGGCAATCAGGTTATCCGCAACACGCATTACTCACGCAATCCGCATGTCGAGCAGCGCATCAAGGCAAACCACAAATGTGCAGATGCCGTCGTTGGCAATGATGCCAATGAAGCGATTGCAGCCAATACAGCGATTGTTACCAGTGAAGCGATTGATGCCAACGCAGCGAATGATGCCAACACCCCCCATTCTTTATCTCTTTCTTCAAACCTGATTGATATGGGAACAACCGCACATCAATCAGATGGGCAAACTATCGAACAAAGGGATGAGTACACTACTGAGCATTTTGCCCCTGTCAGCTATGACAATTCTAAAGAAGGTAACGGTAGGGAAAAGGAACTATTCAATGATGGTGTCGAGCCGGCCACCCAGATTGAAGAAAGCCTTTCCCCATCCATCACCTCGGCTGGCACCGACTCTGACTGTAACAGCCCAGAGAGCGAGGCGCAGCCTTCCTCTGGTCTGC
>CAJONZ010000050.1 GCA_905236065.1 uncultured Bacteroidaceae bacterium
ACACGCTCCATCGCATCTTCGGGAAACTGCTCAAAGTCGTTCTTCGCTTGATTCGCCAAGATGTTTCTGTCCGAAATGAAGAGGATGCGCGGCTTTTGGTCTTTGCCCCTCATGTTCCAGTTGGTTTCGTAGAGTTTCCAGCAGATTTGGAAAGCCGTATAGGTCTTGCCCGTACCTGTTGCCATCGTCAGCAAAATGCGTTTTTGCCCTTTGGCGATGGCCGTCAGCACAGCGTCAACTGCAATTTCCTGATAGTAGCGAGGTTCACGACCGCCACCACGATTCATCGCACACAGATTGAACTTGTCGCGCCACTCGTTATGCTCCGTGTAGGTCATAGCCCACAGTTCCTGCGGACTTGGGAACTGCTTCACAGGCCCTTCCTTCGAAGGCAGGAGGTAGTTGCCCGCTGCATCCTTCACACCCATGTCGATGCCCCAAATCTCATCGCCATTCGTGGCGTAGGCAAAACGGATATGCAGCAACTCAGCGTATTCCTTTGCCTGCGGAATGCCCACACTCACATCCTTCTCGTCGCTTTTCGCCTCAATCACAGCCAACTTCTTTTTCTTATATTCCAAGATGTAGTCAGCCTTCTTCGGATGTCGGTTCTGTGGCAAGGCACTCACCTGACCAGGTGCAATCTGATAAGCACGTTGCTCCGTCAGTATCTCACTTTCGGGCACCTGCTCCCACCCCACGCCATACAGCTTAGGGTCAATCTTCTTTCTTCTGGTTGCTGTTTCGTCCATTACTTTTATTTTTTTACTCAAACACTTCTCTTAACATGGCTTGTTTCAGGGCATCGCACTCAGCAAGCGTCTTGCGGCAATTCTCTTCTAACTCGCGAACTTGGGAGGAAAGGGCGTCGAGGCGGGTAACAATGGATTGCTGAGTGGAGAGAGGGGGAAGAGGAAATGGTGCATTTTCCAGAGCTGGTTTTAAAAAAGAGCAGATTTTACCTTCATGCACATAATCAATTAAATACCTATGGTAATTATGAGATCTTAAATAATAAGAAATATACATCGGGTCTTGTTTGTGGCTTAAAATAAAGCATGCATCATGAACAGCTGCTGGTTCTTCTCCCAAATATGCCACGCCAACGCCAATATCCCAATTGTTCTCGCCTGCTTGAACTACTACTACGTCATTCTTCTTAGCAAATCTCATTTTTTTCGCTAATTCGGGCATTAAACATCCCTTAGTCTTTGTTACGGATAGACCATAGTCTGTATAGATATCACCATAATGAATACATGGAACACCATCATCAACTATATCAGCTCGAACAAATCTTTTACCACGTATAATATCACATAGTTCCCCTAATTTTTTCTCCTCCCATCCCTCTTTCGGTTTCATTTCTTCTGCCAATGCTTTTTGGATGAGGGCTTTGGCTTCGGTGAGTTGCTTTTCTGCTTTGGCTTTCAGTTTGTCAATATGAGAGAAAGCGGAGTCAAGACGGGAAACGATGCGGCGCTGGTCAGAGAGAGAAGGAACTGGTATGTCTATATCTTTAATATCATCTTTAGAAAACCCTGCCTGTGCGGTTCTTGAAGAACAGACTTTTACCAATACACTTTGAAAAAGACTTGATTCAAAGAAACGTCTAATAAACCTTTTGTCAATTAACTTTTCATTAGGCATCGACTTAATGATAGCTACATTATACGCTCCAGCTAACCCTGTGAGAATCTTACCTACAGATGCTCCGTATCTGCCTATAAGAATATCATCAGATTTACATAAGCGTAATTTTCTTGACAACTTCACATATTCAACGTCAGCATTTCTGGATTTTGTGAAGTCTCTGATTTGAAGCATTCGAACATATCCTTCTTTAGGTGAACTTATCCATTCACTTTTGGGCGGTTGTGAACCTCCTTCAAAATCGCAAACTTCTCCCAACTTCTTATATACCCATCCTTTTTTCATAACTCCTCCCTTATCAGTTCTTTCATGGCGTCAATAATCTGGCTGGATGCCTCGTTCAACGATTGGATGTTTTGAAGCACTTCCAGCGGGGTGCGCTCGTCCACTTCTTCTACTTTGTTGGGGTTCTTCACGGAGAGGTCACAATCCTCACCTAAGGTTGAGACATCGAGCGTCCAGGAGTTTTCGCTGTCAGCCTTTGTCTTTTGCAGGGCGAGGAAGTCGGCAAGGTCGTCTTCGTTCAGGGCATTGGTCTTGCCGAGGTTGCGACCTGGGTTGAATTGGTAGTACCAAATCTTTTCAGTACGCTTGCCCTTGTCGAAGAAGAGCACGACGGTCTTCACACCTGCCCCTTGGAACACGCCTGAAGGGAGGTCGAGGATGGTGTGGAGGTTGCACTGCTCCAACAGTAACTTGCGCAGGGCACTTGCATCACCATTTGACAGGAAAGTGTTCTTGATGACGATGCCAGCCCTGCCACCCACCTTCAACATCTTGATGAAGTGTTGCATGAACATATAGGCAGTCTCGCTGGTGTTGATGTCGAAGTTCTGCTTCACCTCACCACGCTCACTGCCACCAAAAGGAGGATTGGCCAGAATCACATGCTTGCGCTGGCTCTCCTGAATCTGGCTCAGGTTTTCAGCAAGGGTGTTGCCACGGATGATGTTGGGTGCGCTGACCCCATGGAAAATCATGTTCATCGTGGCGATGATGTAGGGCAGGGGCTTCTTCTCCTTGCCAAAGAAAGTGTCCTCTTGCAGGGTCTTGTTGTCTGCCGTACTCTTCACCTTTTGGTTCATATAGGTAAACGCTTCGCACAGGAAGCCCGCCGACCCACACGCAGGGTCATACACCGTCTCGCCAATCTGAGGGTCAACCACCTTCACGATGGTGCGGATGAGTGGGCGGGGCGTGTAGTATTCGCCACCATTCCTGCCCGCATTGCCCATCTTGGCAATCTTGCTTTCGTAGAGCACCGTCATTTCGTGCTTGTCCTCTGCCGTCTGGAAATGCAGTTGGTCAATCAGGTTGATAATCTCACGCAGGTTGTAACCGCTGGTGATTTTGTTGCGCAGTTCGGCAAAAATCTCACCAATCTTATACTCCAGCGTCTTGGCACTCGTCGCCGTCTTCTGAAACGCTCACAGCGTAGGGAACAGCTTCCCATCCACAAACTGCGTCAAGTCGGGTCCCGTCATTGCGTTCACCGCGTCGAGTGTGCCGTCCGCCTTCTTGGGTGCAGCCCACTGGCTCCAGCGCATATAGCCCGTGATGATGGGCTTGTACTCCTTGCCACTCAGCATCGCCTTCATCTCCTGTTCCTGCTCCAGGTCGTTCAGATATTTCAGGAACAGCAGCCAAGACGTCTGTTCAATATAGTCCAATTCCGTGCTGCATCCCGCCTCATTGCGCAGGATGTTGTCAATTGCATTAAAGGTATGTTCGTATTGCATGGGGTGTCTATTGCTTTTATTGGCTCCAAAGTTACAAAACTTCTCTTGAATATCCTCTGATTGAGTAGGATTATTGTTTTTTTGCTCCTTCTTTTTTTGCCTTTTTGCAGAAACGGCGATTCTAAAGCGTTTTTCATGGGTACAATATGAACTTTTTATTTACCACACCTTCGCTCCATTTTATGCCCCGAAACGACATGGTCAGTGCGTGGTTAAAACTTTTTAAGAGGTTTGTTGGGGTGGGTATCATGGCATTTTGAGGCAAAAAAGTATTGAATGTCGGGAAAATACCGTAACTTTGCAGGCAAATTTCATGAGAAGTGAGCGATATGCAAGTAGAAATCATCAATAAATCGCACCATCCCCTGCCGCAATATGCTACGCCGCAGTCGGCGGGAATGGATTTGAGGGCGAACCTGACGGAGCCCATCGTGTTGCAACCTATGGAGCGCACTCTGATTCCCACGGGGCTGTACATGGCTCTGCCACCGGGCTACGAGGCACAGGTGCGTCCGCGTTCCGGCCTCGCCATCAAGCATGGGGTGACGGTGCTGAACACGCCCGGCACCATCGATGCAGACTATCGGGGCGAGATATGCGTCATTTTGGTCAACCTCTCGGCACAGCCCTTCACTGTGAACGATGGGGAACGCATTGCACAGATGGTGATTGCCCGCCACGAACAGCCCTTGCTGGTGGAGGTGACGGAACTGGACCAGACTGAACGCGGTGCAGGTGGCTTCGGACATAGTGGTACGAAGTAAGGGTTAGAAGTGAAAGGTTAGAAGTTAGAAGTGAAAATTAATTAGTTAAAGCGTCGATGAGACAGTTTTTTCTCTCTATCCTATTCCTCCTGTTGGCCGTGACGACAGCGCAGGCGCAGAAAGCGGCCAAGGGCGGGAAGGCGAAGGACGGCGACGACCGTGCCGTGTTCTACTTCCTGGAGGGGCAGCGTCAGATGCAGGCTCGCAACCTGGATGCGGCCTTTGAGCTGTTCAACTATAGCAAGCAACTGGATCCCGACAATCCTGCCGTGCTCTATTATCTCTCTCCCCTGAACGTGGCTTTGCAGCGTGATTCGGTGGCGACGGTCGATATGTTGCGGGCAACCCAGCTGGCACCCGACAACTACTGGTACCTGGACTTGCTGGCCAAGTTGCATTTCAGCGGCAATCGCCCGGAGGAAGGCATCGAGGTACTGGAGAAGATGAATGCCCGCTGGAGCGACAAGACGGAGCTGCTTTACATGCTGATTGATGCCTACGCCTCGCAACACAAGGCCGACAGCCTGCTGAGTGCCATCGGACGGCTGGAGGTGAAGGAGGGGAAGACCGAGCAAACGACGCTGGAGAAGATACAGATTTATGTGCAACGTGCGGACGTGAAGTCCATCTACGAGGAGCTTTCTGCCCTGCTGGCCGTGAATCCCAATAGCCAGATGCCGGTGCAGCTGCTCCTCAGCATCCTGCGGGAAAAGAAGGATGCCTTCAACCTGTTAGGCGATTTGTACCATCAGGCCGGCAACGACGACCGTGCCTTCCAGTATTATGACTCCTGCCTGGTATATAGTCCTGACGACCCGACCGTGCTGAACAACTACGCCTACTACCTGTCGCTCTATCAGCGTGACCTTGACACGGCGGAGGAAATGTCGCGTCGCAGCAACGACCTGTCGCCCGACAATCCTACGTTCCTCGACACGCTGGCCTGGATTCTGTACAACAAAGGTCGCTATGAAGAGGCCAAGCAGTATATGGACCGGGTGGAGGCGTTGATGAAGGAGGAAGAGAAGCAGGCTTCGCCCGACGTGCTGGAGCACATCCAGAAAATCAATGAGAAAGTGAAAGAAAAATAGCCCCTCCAAACTCCCCTCCCTGTAAGTGAGGGGTGCCGTTCGGGCTGAATGAAAAGAGATGCGTTAAGATGACTGACCCTACGTGGACATTCTTTGTGGTGGTTTGTGTGATACTGCTGGCCCCCATTATTTTTAGCCGACTGAGGATTCCCAATCTGGTTGGCATGATTCTGGCGGGGGCCATCATCGGGGAACACGGACTCAGCCTGATTACACGTGACGGCTCTTTTGAGCTGTTTGGAAAGGTCGGCATCTACTTCATCATGTTCCTGGCGGGACTGGAAATGGACATGCAGAACCTGCGGCAGAATCGCTTGTCGGGCGTGTTGTTTGGTGCCATGACCACCGTCATCCCGTTCCTGACGGGTTTGTTGACAGGACTCTATCTGTTGCATTACAGCCTGCCGACCTCCTTGCTCTTGGCTTGTATCTTGGCCTCGCACACCCTTGTCAGCTACACGATTGTGGGACGCTACGGCGTGACCCGCGACCCTTCGGTCACGATTTCGGTGGTCGCCACGATGATAGCCTTGCTGCTGGCCCTGCTGTTTCTGGCAGGCATGGCGGGTGTGCTCCGTGGCTCGGGCACGACAGAGTTCTGGCTGGTGTTCTTTGGAAAGATTGTTCTGTACGGCCTGTTCATGTTCCTGGTGCTGCCCAGGATTATCCGTGTGTTTTTCCGCAACTTTACGGAGCCCATCATCCAGTTCTCGTTCACGTTGGTCATTGTGTTCCTGAGCGCGGAAATCGCCTCGAAACTTTGCGGCCTGGATGGCATCTTTGGCACGTTCCTTGCAGGACTGGTGCTCAACCGCTTCGTCCCGGCCACGTCGCCGCTGATGAACCGTTTGGAGTTTGTGGCCGGTGCCCTCTTCATTCCCTACTTCCTCATTGGCGTAGGCATGATGGTGAACGTGACACCCCTGTTTGAGGATTCCAGTGCGGTGATGCTGGTGGTCATCATGGTGGTGGCAGCCACGCTGTCGAAACTGATTGCAGCCACCCTGACACGACGCATTCTGCGCTTTACGCCGGCACAGGGCCTGATGATGTTCGGACTGACTGAGGCCCATGCAGCCGGTGCCCTCGCCATGGTGCTGGTGGGCACGGAGTTGGAAGTCGCACCGGGCGTTCCGCTGATGACCAGTGCGGTGCTCGACGGTGTGATTATCACGATTCTGATTTCCTGTGTCATCAGTGGCATTGTCACCGACCAAGCAGCCAAGGTTTTGAAGATGAGGCGAGAGAAAACGCCTGCCACACGCCGTGACTCCACGTCGCAGGATGACGAGAAAATCCTCGTGCCGGTGAACGATCTGGAGAACCTGCCTACGGTGCTCAACATGGCCATCATGATGCGAAACCCGCATTTGCAGCGTGGACTCATCTGCCTGAATATCATTAACGACTCGGACTTGAACGAGGAGACCCGTGCCCACTCGGACGAGTGCCTGAAGGTGGCGGCCACGCTTGCGGCCTCGGCTGACGTGCCGTTGCAGACGCAGTCGCGCCTGGCGGTCAACTTCTCAACGGCAACCATCCATGCTATGTATGAGAACAATGCCAGTGAGATTGTCGTGGGCCTGCATCGCAGGAAGCATCCGTCGGACAATTTCCTGGGTACCTATACGCAGGGACTGCTCAACAATATGGATCGGCAGTTGTCCATCGTACACCTGCAAATCCCGGCCAACACCATTCGGAAAATCGTGGTCGCCGTGCCGCCCAAGGCGGAGTATGAGAGTGGTTACTACCGATGGATCAACCGTGTGGCCCGCATTGCAGAGGACCTGACCTGCTCGATGGAGTTCTATACGACGGAGGTCACGTCGAATAGCCTGATTCCCTATATGCAACAGCGCCATCCCAGTGTTCAGGCAGCCTACGAATTGTTGGAGACTTCGGCTGATTTGGCCGCCTTGCGCCATGAGGTGCATGATGACCACCTCTTCATCCTCATCACGGCGCGTCCCGGCAGCATTTCGTGGAACAAGCATTTGGCTCAGTTGCCGCAGATTCTGCAACAGCATTTCCAACACGCCTCGCTGCTGATTATCTATCCCGACCAGCAGGCGAACGTCCATGCGAGCTATCTGGCCAACGGTCCTACGGGACGGCGTGGGTCGTCGGTCGATAATGCCATCACTCGCTGGCTGTCACGTTGGATAACCGAGACCTCGTAATTTCATTATACATTACACATTCCAATGATAACACTTACCAACATCACCAAGAAGTTTGGCACACTTGAAGTCCTGAAAGGCATCGACCTGCACATTGCTGAGAGCGAGATTGTCAGCATCGTGGGGCCATCGGGAGCTGGAAAGACCACCTTGCTGCAAATCATGGGTACGCTGGATGCGCCCGACGGGGGAACGGTGGTCATCGACGGCACGGACACCACCCGGCTGTCTTCCCGCCAGCTTTCGTTGTTTCGCAACCAGCATCTTGGGTTCATATTCCAGTTCCACCAGCTGCTGCCTGAGTTCACGGCCTTGGAGAATATCATGATTCCCGGACTCATCAGTCTGGAAGGAAAAAATTCGCCGCACAGTTCCACACGCAAGCTGAAGGAACGTGCCATGGAGTTGCTGACGCAGATGCAGCTTGCCGACCGTGCCAATCATAAGCCGAATGAGCTTTCAGGCGGAGAGAAACAACGCATTGCCGTGGCTCGTGCCCTCATCAACAATCCGTCCGTCATCTTGGCCGACGAACCTTCCGGCTCGCTCGACACGCATAACCGTGCCGAATTGCATCAGCTTTTCTTCGACCTCCGTCAGCAATATGGCCACACGTTCGTCATCGTGACGCACGACGAGACGCTCTCGCATCAGGCCGACCGTACCATCCATCTGGTGGATGGCCAAATCGTCGGAAACGAGCGTGAGGAGTAAGGAGAGCCAAACAAGATTTGTTGGGCTGCCAAATGTAAGAATGTAGAAAAGAATCATTGTGAAACCAACCCAAAGCGTGACTGTAAATTATGGAAAAACTTCAACTTGGCAAACGCAATAAGCTTCGTGTCCTTCGCATCCTTCCCCATGGTGCCTATCTGGATGGTGGAGAGATAGGCGACATCTTGTTGCCGACCCGCTACCTGCCTGAGGGCGTGGCTGTGGGCGACATCGTGGATGTCTTCCTCTATCTTGACCATGAGGAACGGCTGACGGCCACGACGCAGCATCCGTATATCGAAGTGGGGCAGTATGCTTACCTGAAATGTGCATGGACCAATCAGTACGGTGCCTACTTGGATTGGGGACTTCAGAAGGACTTGTTCTGTCCGTTTCGTGAGCAGCGTACCCGCATGGAGGTGGGGAAACGATACCTGGTTTATTGCTACATCGATTCGCTGACTTACCGCATTGTCTGCACGTCACGTGTTGACCGCCTTCACGCTGCCGACGAGCCCGCTTCGTCCCGCCCGACGCTGATTGACGATTTTGCGCCCCGGCTTCAGCAATGGCTTGTGGAGCATGAGGGTTTCTGCCCGCTTCACGACCATACGCCTGCGGAAGAGATTTACAATGTGTTTGGGGTGAGCAAGAAAGTTTTCAAACAGGCCGTTGGAAAACTTTATAAACAACATGCCATCACCCTTGGGGATGACGGCATTCGGTTGGTGGCTGAGGACTGACTCACGGCAATTTCCTAAAGCTTATTTCTATGGTCTGGCTCAACGGATCCAGTGTTCGGGGTTGAGTCGTGTGCTTTCGTTCCGAAGTTGGAAATGGAGGGTGGAACGGCCTTCGGAATCCGTTCCGACCGTACCCAGCGGTTCCCGTGTGCTGACGGTCTGGCCTTTCTGGACAGACACGCTTCGCAGTCCTGAATAGACGCTGATGTAGTTGCCGTGGCGGAGCATGACAATGTAGGTGCCGCCATACTCAAAGATGCTGCTTACCTTGCCGTCGAAGATGGCACGGGCAGAAGCGCCGGACTGGGTGCGGATGTCAATACCTTTATTATTTAATGTCACGCCGCGAAGACCTGATACGTTGTAGTTTCCGTAGTGACCCACGATGCTGCAAGCCCCTGTGGCCGGCATGGGCAGACGTCCCTTGTTGGCCGAGAAACTCTTCGACAGCGGGCCGTTGTCGGAAGGGGCAGGGGAAGTAACGGGGGTCGTGGTCTTAGTGGACTTGGTGGATGATTTGGAGGTTTTGCGTTTGTTGTTTTTGGCATTGGTGTTGGCATTGGCTTGCGCCTGTGCCTGACGTTCTGCCGCCTCCCGACGTGCCCGTTCCGCTGCTTCGCGCTTGGCTTTCTCCTCTGCACGACGTTTGCGCTCGGCTTCAATTTCTTCTTGTATCAGACGGTCGATTTGGTCGCTCAGTGCCTGCTCCTTTTTCTGGTAGTCTTTGATTTGCTGCTGTACGGTGGCAAGGTTTTTGTTGAGGAAAGCTGCCTTCGACTGGCATGAAGCCTTGATGTCTTCCAATTGTTTTTGGTGCTCCTGCATACGGTTCAGGGACGTTTGCATCCGTGTGCGGGTGTCCATCAGTTGTCGCTGTGTGCCTTCCACTTCCGCCTGTTTCTGTTTAATGAGCTCACCCTGTGCCCGCTGGTAGGTCGTGTATTCACGGATGTAGCGCATACGGCGCAGGAGCTGTGGCAGATTGGAGGCGGAGAAGATGAACGTAAGGCGCTGCTGAATGGATTTTTGCTTTCGCTGTGCGACCAATGCACGGGCATACCGCTTTTTGCGCAGTTGCAGTTGTTTCTTCAGGCGGGTCAGTTCCCGTTCCAACGTGTCGATTTGTGCCTGCAACTGGTTGGTCTCCGTGGTGAGGCTGTCGATGGACAGATGTTGACGGCTGATTTGGTTGTCCAGGATGAGGAGGCTGTCGAGGTTACTGCGGATGTTCTTGTTCAGCTGTGCGGCACGTTGCTGCTGCAACTTCCGCTGACGCTCGGTTTCGGCCTTCTCGCGTCGCAGTTGCGTCTTTTTATCCACCTTCGTGGTCTTGGCTTTCTGTTGTGCGGGCTGTATTTGCCGTTTGGCCTTCTGCGCACTCAAGGGGAGTGCCAGCAGAAGGCCAAGCAAAAGAGTTGTGTATGTTCTTATCCCTACCACCACAATCATTTGATTTGTTTCAGAAGAACCTCTGGAGCCACTTGCTGGTATTTGTCGGACGGTACCGTGTGGGCATCCCATTTGTGGCTGTTATTCTTGCTGGAAAGCCGCAGGGTGAGTTCCACGCCTCGCTCGCTGGTGGGAATGGTGAAATGGAGTTCGTCGGTGTCCGTACGCAAAGCTTGTTGCCAGAAATGGTATTCAACGGTTGAATAGTCAAGGCTTTGTCGGGCGATAGCGTTGATTTCATCGTAGGTCATGATGACATACCGCTTGTTGTAACGGTCGATGATGAGCACCGCCTCGGGCGAAATCTCCAGACGTGCCACCTCCGCGATGCCTAGAATGGGGTCGTGGAGGGACACTTGTATCACCTCGCCAAGGCGCATCCGCAGGTTGCCCGACGTGCTTATGTTTTCCCCATTCAGCCGCACCGAGGCATGGATTTTGGCAGTGAAGTTCGAGTCGTTGGTCAACGTTGCGGCTGAAGATGTTGTTGCTTCGGCAGGCAGCGTGACGACGGACACGGGAGCATCGTCCTTGGTGCCATGCTTGCTGCTACGGCAGGAAGTGGCGAGCAGGGCAAGGACTGCTACAATGAGGAAAAGAGTGAAAAATTTGCTACCGCGATGAACCATGTGCTGTTTACGTTTGTGGGGTTGATGGATTTTAGTAGGTGGTGTTTCGTGCTTACGCCTTGCTAAATTCTCCCTGTTTAACCAGGTATTCGGCAATCTGCACGGCGTTGAGGGCGGCACCCTTCTTGATTTGGTCGCCACTGAGCCAAAGCGTGAGGCCGTTCTCGTTGGCCAAATCCTTGCGGACGCGGCCTACATAGACATCGTCCTTGCCAGCAGTAAAGAGCGGCATGGGATATTTCTGGTTCTTGGGGTCATCAATGAGGGTAACGCCAGGAGCGGCGGCCAGGGCGGCTTGTGCGTCGGCTACGCTGACAGGCTTTTCGGTCTCAATCCATACGGCTTCGCTATGGGCACGGAGTGAGGAGATGCGAACGCACATGGCCGAGCAGTTTGCGTCGGTGTGCATGATTTTCTTGGTTTCGTTGAACATTTTCATCTCTTCCTTCGTGTAGCCGTTGTCCTGGAACACGTCAATCTGTGGAATGACGTTGTAGGCCAGCTGGTAGGCAAATTTGTTGATGGTCGGCTCTTTGCCTTCCACGAGTTCTTTGTACTGCTGTTGAAGTTCGGCCATGGCAGCTGCACCGGCACCACTGGCGCTTTGATAGCTGGCCACGTGGATGCGCTTGATGTGGCTGAGTTGTTCAATGGGTTGCAGGACAACGACCATCATGATGGTGGTACAGTTCGGGTTGGCGATGATGCCTCGGGGACGGTTAAGTGCGTCGGCGGCATTGCATTCGGGAACTACGAGGGGCACGTCTTCGTCCATGCGGAAGGCACTGGAGTTGTCAATCATCACAGCACCATACTTGGTGATATCCTCGGCAAACTCCTTGCTGGTGCCAGCACCGGCACTGGTGAAGGCGATGTCAACGCCCTTGAAGTCGTCGCCGTGCTTGAGTAGCTGCACTTCATATTCCTTGCCTCGGAAGGTATATTTGCGTCCGGCGCTACGGGTAGAGCCAAACAAAACTAATTCATCGATGGGAAAATTCCGTTCGTCCAAAACTCTGAGGAATTCCTGACCTACGGCGCCACTTGCGCCAACAATTGCTACTTTCATATTTGTGCGAAAATTTTTGTTTTTGTGGTTGTGATATAAAAAAGAAAAGGGGAGGAGATGCCTTATCTCCACCCGGTGTTGTTATCTATCTTGTAGCGATAGATTTTTATGAGTTTTGCATCGAAGATGAGCGTTGAGTAGGCTGGGATGTTGGAGGAGCTGTTGGTGGTAGAACCATAGCCCAGCCCGTATGGAATGACCATGTGGACCACGTCGCCTTCGACCATTTCCTGCAAAGCCGTGCAAAATCCTACCACGTTCTCGCTCAGGGAGAAGATGGTGGGCACGGCGGTGGCGGCATGAATCGTGTCAGTGGTGTAACTCTGACCGAAGACGTAGCCGCTGGGATAGCTGGCAGAAGGGATGAGGCGACCTCGGTAATGCACCCTCACGCTATCGGTAAAGACGGGGTGAAGGGTACCCGTCCCGCTCTCTATCTTCTGCATATAGACGTAGACATTGTTGTCGCCCGTGGCATCTGCATATTCCTGCTGGTAGTTGTAGGCCAAGGTGCGTGTCCAACCGCCAATGCCTTGCCGGGCAAGGCTGGCGATGGAATCGACGTATGCTTGGTTACGTGCCTGCCAGTTGTCGTACTCGCCAGCGGCTTCACTCTCCTTGCAGGAGGTGGCACCGAGGAGGCAGAGGAGACAAAAGGCACAGAGCGTATAGAGATGCCTCAATGGAAATGGTACGTTGTACATGGTAAATGGTACATGAATTTACTTGAGATTCTTCAAGAGACTGGTGATGCTTACCTGGTCTTCGATGATGCTGCGGAGGTCGGCGATGTTGACGCGCTTTTGCTCCATGGTGTCACGGTAGCGCAGGGTAACGGTGTTGTCCTCCAGCGTCTGGTTGTCCACGGTGACGCAGAACGGTGTACCGATGGCATCCTGGCGACGGTAGCGCTTGCCAATCTGGTCCTTCTCCTCGTATTTGCAGTTGAAGTGGAATTTCAGGTCGTCGATAATCTCGCGAGCCTTCTCTGGCAGACCGTCCTTCTTCGTGAGTGGGAACACTGCTAACTTCACTGGAGCCAGTGCAGCAGGCAGACGCAGAACCACGCGGGTGTCGCCGCCTTCCAGCTTCTCCTCGCAGTAGCTGTGGCAGATGACGGAAAGGAACATACGGTCCACACCAATGGAAGTCTCAATGACATACGGCGTGTAGGAAGCATTCTCCTCTGGGTCGAAATACTCAATCTTCTTGCCGCTGTACTTGGCGTGTTGACTCAGGTCGAAGTTCGTGCGGCTGTGGATGCCCTCCACCTCCTTGAAGCCGAATGGCATCTTGAACTCCACGTCGGTGGCAGCGTTGGCATAGTGAGCCAGTTTGTCGTGGTCGTGGAAACGGTAGTTTTCTGCGCCGAAGCCCAAAGCCTGATGCCAAGCCATGCGGCGCTTCTTCCATTCCTCAAACCACTGCAACTCCGTGCCTGGTTTTACAAAGAACTGCATCTCCATCTGCTCAAACTCTCTCATGCGGAAAATGAATTGACGAGCCACAATCTCGTTGCGGAAAGCCTTGCCAATCTGTGCGATACCGAAAGGCAGCTTCATGCGGCCCGTCTTCTGCACGTTCAGGTAGTTCACGAAAATGCCCTGTGCCGTCTCCGGGCGCAGGTAGATGGTGCTGGCACCTTCGGCAGCGGCACCCATTTCTGTCTTGAACATCAGGTTAAACTGGCGCACGTCCGTCCAGTTTCTCGTGCCACTGATGGGACATACGATTTCCTCGTCCAGGATAATCTGCTTCAAGCCCTCCAGGTCGATGCCACCCGCGGCGTTCATCACGTCCTGATAGCGTTGGTGCAGAGCGTCGCGCTTTGCTTGATTCTCCAGCACGTGGGCCGAAGTCGCCCTGTACTGAGCCTCGTCGAAACTGTCGCCGAAACGCTTCCTTGCCTTCGCAATCTCCTTCTCAATCTTCTCGTCGTACTTGGCAATCTGGTCCTCAATGAGCACATCCGCACGGTAGCGCTTCTTCGAGTCGCGGTTGTCAATCAGTGGGTCGTTGAAAGCATCCACATGTCCGCTCGCCTTCCAGATGGTCGGGTGCATGAAGATGGCCGAGTCGATGCCCACGATATTCTCATGCAGCAACACCATGTACTGCCACCAGTATTGCTTGATATTGTTCTTCAACTCCACGCCGTTCTGACCATAGTCATATACGGCGCCCAGTCCGTCGTAAATCTCTGAAGATGGGAATACGAAACCGTACTCCTTGCAGTGGCTGACCACTTTCTTGAAAATGTCTTCTTGCTGTGCCATTTTTATTATTTAGTTTACCTTTTATCGTGCAAAGGTAGGAAATATTCTTCATTCTTCATGCCTCATTCACCATTTTTAATGAAAAAAGGAGGCGAGATACTGCATTCCCGCCTCAAAAAAGTATTTCTACCCTCTGACAGAAGCTAATTCATCAACACATCGGTCTGTCTTTTGGACACAGGCAAAGCCTACGCATCCGCAAAGGTACGTCCGTCGCCGAGCGAAATTTGGAGTTTGGTGTATTCAGCGTGAAAATCGTTCTTCAGACGGTTCAGATAACGGCGGCACTCCCAATGGCACATGGGCAGGTCGTGAAGCAAATAGTTGCCACAAGTCTCAGGCGTCGTAGCAGGTACCTCCGTCTGGGTCAACACCCACTCCAGGCACTCGATGGTGAGCCGACGCATGTCCTCGACGCTGTAAGAGCCAGTCATGATGATATACATGCCCGTGAGGCATCCCATCGGCCCAACATACACCACGTCCTCCTTCACCTGCGAGTTGCGGAACCACGTAGCCATCAGATGCTCCATACTGTGCATGGCGGCTGGAGCGACCGCAGGTTCCTTGTTCGGTTCGGTGATGCGCAGGTCAAACGTCGTGAACCCTTTATCCTCACGCGATACGTAGATGCCAGGTTTCAAATGCGTGTGGTCGATTGTAAAACTTTGTATGACTTCCATAGTTGCATTTCTTATTTGAAAATGAATAAATGATACTTCATGGCTAATAAACATACACACTGGCCAGTTGGTCGAATACCGGTCTGGGATCAAGAATGCGTTCCCAAATCTCATAGTCCGTGCGGAACCCCTCGTGAATTTCGATGGCGACACGGTTCTTCGTCAACCACGTGATTTTGTACGCCGTCGGGCCGATGGTTAGCTGCTTTTTGCCGTGGTACGTCACCGTGTGTACAGTGCCCCCAGTGGCCGTGGTGTTGATGAAGTGGGTCGGTGTCAGGATGTGATAGCCCTTGTAGGCCGCATTCCGCTTTCCGTCCTCCTCATGAAGGCGCTCCAACTCTTTCTTTACGTTGCGCATTTCGTCCATCATGCCGACGACCCGCCAAGCCCCGATGAACGGGTTGTTCTCATCGCTTTGACAGGGAGACATCAGTGCCTCGAAGACAATCCGTCCCGCCTCGGAATATTTTCCCGCCTCATAATATTCCGTACACCATCCCTTGTTGGGGAAATAGAGGTGTCCAGGTGTGGTACTCCACCATTTCAACGTAAAACGCTCCCGATTGCAGTCATAGATGCGTGTGGCTGTGCTGTCCTGCGGGTCGGGGGCTTCCCCTGTGTAATTGAAGATGCTCGAATCGGTCCTGGTCAGTCTGAAACGGTTGCCAGTGAAAGACATCATCAGCGTCACGCTGTCTGTACAGATCTTATACTGGTCGAACGGCTCTTTGATGAAGGTGTCATACTTGTCCAGCAGTCCTATGAGTTTATATACGCCACGTGGATTCTCCAGGATTTCGGGAACTTTAAGGTTGGGAACAGTCTGAAGCTGAGAGGTTTTCTCTTGCAGGGTAGAGCCTGAAAGGTTCTCTTCTTGTGCCATGCAGGTGACGGATGGCATCAAGCAAACGGCTACCATTGTGTGAATCAATTTTGTTTTCATTTTTACGGATGTTTGTACGTTCTAATTCTGCCACAAAGGTACTAACTTCTTTCCAATTCTTCCCCTCTTTTCCTTGAAAAAACATATACCCCGCGCTTTGGAACAAGCAGAGGGGAAAAATGAAGCCTGAAAAGTTTGCTGCCGCCCTACCGTAATAAGTGGAAAGTTGGAGATTGAAAGTTAAAAGTTGAAAATGAAAGGTTGTAAGTGGTTTTTATTTCCTAACTTTGCGTCGTCAACATCGTTGAATGTCAATGTCGTTAAATGATAGCATGGCTAAATGAATAAATGTGAGATTTGTCAAGAAGCGGTGGCACTGCTGAAGCAGCTGATTGCCACGCCCAGCGTAAGCCGCGACGAGGCACGGGCGGCAGATGTGTTGGAAGCCTATATGACCGGGAAGGGACTGAATCCCCGACGGCATGGTAATAATATATGGTGTTTTTCGCAAAGTTTCGACGAACGGAAACCGGCCATCCTGCTGAACGCCCATATCGACACGGTGAAGCCCGTGGCAGGTTGGCAGCATGACCCTTTCACGCCGACCGTGGCGGGCGACCGCCTCTATGGGCTGGGTAGCAACGACTGCGGCGGTGGATTGGTATCTCTGCTGGAAGTTTTTATTGCTTTGAATGGACACCCCATCATTCCCATAACTCCCATTAATCCCATCAACCCTATCAACCCTCTCCCTCCCACCAACCTCATTTTCCTCGCATCCTGCGAAGAGGAAGTCTCTGGCAAGAACGGCATTGAGAGCGTGCTGCCCCTGCTGCCTCCGATTGACTTTGCCATCGTGGGTGAGCCGACGGGGATGCAACCGGCTATTGCTGAGAAGGGACTGATGGTGATTGATGCCACGGCTCATGGCAAGGCGGGTCATGCGGCACGCAATGAGGGCGACAATGCCATTTACCATGCCATGCAGGACATCCTGTGGCTGAAGGACTGGCAGTTCCCTAAGCGGTCAGAGCTGTTGGGTCCCGTCAAGCAGACGGTGACCATCGTGAATGCTGGTACGCAGCACAATGTAGTGCCCGACCAGTGTACCTTTACGATAGATGTGCGCAGTAATGAGTGCTACACCAACGAGGAGATTTTTGAATACTTTCAGACCCATCTTCGTTCGGAGTTGAAGGCCCGTTCGTTTCGCTTGTCTCCTTCCCATATTCCCATGGAGCACCCCTTTGTACAGGCTTGCATCCAGCAGGGACTCAAACCGTTCGGTTCGCCGACCCTGAGCGACCAAGCACTCATGCCATTCCCCTCACTGAAACTTGGCCCCGGCGATTCAGCCCGCTCACACACCACCGATGAGTATATAAAAATAAGCGAGATAGAAGGGGCTATCTCGCTCTATATGAAACTTCTGAATTTTAATTTCTAACTTTTCACTTTTAATTTTTAATTTTTAATTTCTCACCTCTCACCTCTCACTTTTAACTCTTAATTTTTAACTTTCTCCGTAACCACCCTGCCGTTGGCATAGATTTTACGGCAGAGGGTGATGCCACCAGGGCGGGGTTCGCTGATGCGAATACCGCCTATCGTATAGAATTCGGTACGGACAACCTTCTGCTCAGAAGCGATGTCGTCGATGTCATTGGTCTCCTTTTGGACGATGGGCGTGAAAGTGACGGTGCCAGGGTCGCGTGAGGTGGCTCCGGCTGTGACGACTACCCGCCAGCTTTCGGGATTTCCGAAGGTGGAGTGCAAAGGGTAGTAAGTGCCGTCGGTGCTTTTCATCACCATTTTCATGATGTGCTCTCCGTTGGGAACCATCCTGTTGAAGTAGGGAGAGTAGAAGTCGATGGGGTAGTTGGTGTAGGTGCCGCTGACCAGACCATAGATGCTGACCAGCTGTTCGGCTTCGAGGGTGCCGCTTGTGCTGAAGATGGCGATGCCGTATCTCCCTTCAAACTTGTGGTCATCGTGGAAAAAGTTTTGTGCCGTGATGCGGGCTCTTTCCCCTTTCTTGATGGTGGTGGATTGCAGGGTAAAGCTGCCGGCATGGACGGCGGGGGTGGAGGCAAGGTATAGCGCTTGCGGTTGTACGCCGATGTAGGCTATCTGGCGGTAGTTGTAGTTGTCGGTTGGCTCGTTCTCGTCGGGGATGAGTGCGGAGAGGGCATAGTAGCCGTTGTTGATGCCCTGCCATCCCCAGTTGAAATGGAAGGTGGAGGTGGAAGCATCGTAACCGTCGATGATGAAGAAGTGGCCGGTAACCGAGCCGTCCACGCTGGAAGAACCTGAGTACATAAGGGGGCGTCCTGCCTGCAACTCGCTGATGAGGAGCGACATGAATTCAGAGGGTGCGAGGGTGGAGCGGGGCTGGACATAGGCGTAGGGATTGTAGCCGAAGTAGTTGATGAGGCCGGAAAGGGCGGTGCAGTTGGCCGTGCCCGAGGCACCATCTTCCGAACTGCCCCATGCCATGTCGGTTGCCACGCCCAGGTGATAGCAGAGTTTCGCCACCTCGTTGGCTTGCTCTGGGCTGTAGTTAGCGCGTTGTACACGGGTGTTCTCTTTTCCCTCTACGAAAAGTCCGTAGTCATCAAGGATGTTGTTCCAGTTGTAGGTCTGTTCTGCAAAGTTGACACTGACACTGGGATAGATGGCGTTGGCGTGTGCGTTCTGTCCCTGTGAGGGATAGCTCCAGTAGTTCATGATTTGTCCCATGCTGAGTGCGACGCATCCCACGGCTGCGTGTCCACCTAAATCGGAGGAGTAAAGGTTGCTGGTGACGGGGATTTGTGCATTGAAGGGAGTACCTTGTCCCCAGTGGGAACGAAGCATGGGGCTGACGCTGGTCGAAGTTCCTAAGAGGTGGCTTCTGGAAGCCGTGAGGGGGGTGCCGGACAGGTAGTATTCCATTTCCTCCGTGAGGGATTCCAGCCAATAGGCCAGTCCGTCGGGAAGGCTGTCAGGACGGAATGTGCCCGACTCGCTGTAGCCGAGCACTTCCCGGAAACTGTCGTCGCCGCTGACAATGATGTAGCCGCCGTTGCCTCCCTCTACGTTCAGCACATAGTAGGGCGGGGCGGCCATGGCTCCGTTGCGGGCTTTGCCTTGAGCCGGGCCGTCAAAAGACATGCCCAGCCCCGTCGCATTGCTGAATGCGTCTTGGCTGAGCATGAAGTTTTCTGCTATCTGTTTGATTTTTTCCTTGGAACGTGGTCCCGCCGTGGCCGAAAAGACACACGTCAGGAACAATACGCTGAGGAAAGTCTGTTTGATATTCATGAAGTCTGTGGTTATCGCTCAATGGTCTGCTGGCGGTCTGGACCCACGCTGACGATGGTGATGGGGGTCTCCAACTCTTTTTCGAGGAAAGCGATGTAGTCTGAAAAGGCTTTCGGGAATTGGGTCTCGCTGCTGATTTTCGTCAGGTCGGTCTTCCATCCTGGCAGCTCCGTGTAAATCGGTTCCAGGGTGCCTTCGCTGATGTCGTAGGGGAAGTCGCGGGTCACGGTGCCGTCGCTCAGTCGATAGGCTGTGCAGGCCTTGATGGTCTCGAAATCGTCGAGCACGTCGCTCTTCATCATAATCAGCTTGGTGACACCGCTGACCATGATGGCATAGCGAAGGGCCACAAGGTCAATCCATCCGCAGCGGCGCTCACGACCGGTGACGGCTCCGTACTCATGTCCGATGGCACGAATCTTTGCGCCCGTCTCGTCGAAGAGCTCTGTGGGGAACGGGCCCGCACCGACACGTGTGCAGTAGGCTTTGATGATGCCGAAGACGTCGCCAATCTTGTTGGGGCCGATGCCCAGACCGATGCAGGCACCGGCGCAAATGGTGTTCGACGAGGTGACGAAGGGATAGGAACCGAAGTCGATGTCGAGCATGGTGCCTTGCGCACCTTCGCAAAGCACACTCTTGCCAGACTTCAACAGGTTGTTGATTTCGTGTTCGCTATCGACCAGTGGGAACTGTTTCAGGTATTCGATGCCTTCCATCCATTTTTTCTCCACCTCCGTGATGTCATAGTCGGTGTAGTTCAGCGAACGGAGGATTTCTTCGTGGCGGGCCTTGTGGGCTGCATATTTCTCCTCGAAGTTCGAGAGGATGTCGCCTACGCGCAGACCGTTGCGGCTGGTCTTGTCGCTATAGGTGGGGCCAATGCCCTTGCCTGTCGTGCCTACTTTATTCTTTCCCTTGGCAGCCTCGTAGGCAGCATCCAGCAGACGGTGGGTCGGCATGATGAGGTGTGCCTTCTTGGAGATGTGGAGGCGGTTCTTCAGCTCATGGCCGCTCTTTTCCAGGTCTTTGGCCTCGTCCATGAAGAGGTCTGGGGCCAGGACGACGCCGTTGCCGATGATGTTGATTTTGTCACCCTGGAAAATGCCGGAGGGAATGGAGCGAAGCACATATTTTTGTCCTTCAAACTCAAGGGTGTGTCCTGCGTTAGGGCCTCCTTGGAAACGAGCGACCACGTCGTAGCGTGGAGTCAGTACATCGACGACTTTACCTTTGCCTTCGTCTCCCCACTGGAGACCTAATAGAACATCTACTTTTTCCATTTTATTGTTGTTTTGCAATTCTTTTTATTTCTTCTTTTTTTGTTTGTTGTCGGGTTTGACCAGCCATTGGGCTGCCTCGGCCAGCTCTTCGTTGATGCGGGCGAAACGCTTCTCCTCGCGGGTCATGTGTTCAATGCGCTCCTTCTCCATCTTCTTCCGCAGTCGGTAGATACGTGCCTGACACACATCGCAGATACCGTAGATATAGACCGAGCAGCGTATCTTCTTGAAGCGCGGGGTACGGCATGAGGAGACGGTTTGCAGCACATTGCGGTCTTTCAGGTTCCAGATGCGTCCGCACCCCTTACAAATGTAATGGTGGTGCGGTTCCACGCCGAAGGCTGCCTCATACAGCGTTTTCCCGTGTACCTGATGGCTGAAGACCAGGCCGGCCTCGTCCAGCAGGCTCAGGGTGCTATAGACCGTTGCACGGCTGATGGGAAATTTCTCAGGCATCATGGCGTAAATCTCGTCGGCGCTGCGGTGTCCCTCCATGTCGAGCACGATGTCCATGATGACATGTCGCTCCGGCGTTTTCCGTTTTCCTTGCTCCTCGATGTACTCGTCAAAAATGGCCTGGGCATCCGTATGT
This sequence comes from uncultured Bacteroidaceae bacterium, assembly GCA_905236065.1. Taxonomy (GTDB): domain Bacteria; phylum Bacteroidota; class Bacteroidia; order Bacteroidales; family Bacteroidaceae; genus Minthosoma. The sequence goes on from CAJONZ010000050.1 coordinate 21,058, forward strand.
TTTACGCTTTTTTCCATGCCGTGTTTTAGAATGTGGTTGCAAATTTATATCATTTTGCGGCTCAGAACAAATAATCTGCCACCTTTTTGGCTCTTTCGGCGTTTATCTCGCTTTGTGCGGCATAAATCTGCAACGTTTTGACGGCGGCTGTTTGCAGCTTTGGCTCTTTGCTTTGAATGTCGCAGGCCAGGTGGTCGAGCAGTTCTTCCGCCGAACGATCCCGCATTTCCCCCTTCCGCAGTACGTGGCACATGGTGAAGTAGCCCAACACCTGCAGCATCAGTCGTTCGCTGGCAATCCACTCGAAGGCTTTCTGGCTGGCGTAGGGTAGGCGGCGCATCAGGTAGAGGGCGAAAATCTGTGCCAGTTCCACCGTGCGGATGTCCCCGGCCCAGACGTCGCACAGCTCCGGGTCAAACCCCTTGGCCGGCATCAGCAGGGTGGCCAGAATCCGGCACTCGCGCACCGACTCTTTCCACAGGGCCTGGGCCAGTTCGTGGCTGGGCTCAAACTCGGTGGCGATGTTTTGCAGGCGGGGCAGTTCCACGCCGAAGTTCACGCGATAGTCCTCCGTCTGCCGCATGGCAGCGGAGGCTATCCCGTTCATGTTGGCATGTAGCTCCTTCTTGATGATATTTATTAAATAGGTGGGGGAGGAGTTCTGTTCAGTTGTGTTACTCATTGACTAAAGGCAGGTTTGAATAATCGCGTGAGTAGCGCAGCATCTGCTCCGCATAGCCCTCGGTGTAGTCAATCTTCACGTCGGTGATGTTGCCCTTGGCGTCCTTCACCGCTGTATAGACGGGGTTGATGAAGCCCTTGTAGGGGGCAATGTTCAACTGCTGGTAGCGGGTCAGGATTTCCTTGTGCAACTCAGGGTCAATCTTCACGCCGTAACCTTCGACCAATGCCTGGGCAGCCTTGAAGTCGCCCGTCGATTTGATGCGCTGAATCTCAGCTAACAATTCGCCGAAGATGGTGCGCAGCTTCTCATAGTCGTTGATTTTCAGGAAGGTCTTTCCGTCGCGTTTCACCAGCTCACAAACGTTGTCGGCCTTGCCGCGCTCAAACGACCAACGGGCAATCAGCGCACGGTTTCTCATGTGGGCCTCCTCAATCTCCTTTCCCGGCTGGATGCGTACCAACTGGGTCATCATGCCATTCATCATCTGGCTGTAATAGCTTGACTTATACGCCTCTTTGTTGGGCGTGAGTCCTAACTCCACCAGTTTTTGGTCGGGCAGGTAGTACAGGGCAAAGAGGTCGGCACGGGCCTCCTCGATGGTACTGCCGTATGCCTTGAGCGAATCGCCATCCACGCCTTCCAGCAGTTTGCCGGAGCCGTGGCCCAGGCACTCGTGCAAGTCGGTGTGCAGGTCGTCGCAGAGGTCGCCGTATTTCTCAATCAGTTCCTTCTCTTCCTTCGAATAGACAAACTCGTCGGTGAAGCCGTTACCCTTGGCTGCTTGATTGTAAGCCCCGGTCAGGTTGCCAATGGTCACCGACTTGGAGCCGTGGTCCTTACGCACCCAGTCGGAGTTCGGCAGGTTGATGCCAATGGCCGTCGAGGGGTAGAGGTCGCCCGCCAGGATGGCTGCATTGATGACCTTGGCCGTGATGCCCTTCACTTTGTCCTTCTTGAAGGCGGCATCCACTGGGCTGTGGTCTTCGAACCACTGTGCGTTTTTGCTCAGGGTCTCGGTGCGCTTGGTGGCCTCCATGTCCTTGAAGTTCACGATGCTCTCCCATGAACATTTCAGGCCGAGCGGGTCGCCATAGCACTCGATGAATCCGTTGACGAAATCCACCAGCGGCTCCGTGTTCTCCACCCACGCGATGCTATACTGGTCGAAGGTGGTGAGGTCGCCCGTCTCGTAGTATTTCACCAACAGGTCAATCACTTTCTGCTGCTGCTCGTCCTCGGCAAAGGGACGTGCCAGCTTCAGGTATTTCACGACGTTCTTCAATGCGGCACCATACAGTCCCTCGGTCGTCCAGCGCTTCTCGAAAATCTTTCCGTCGGCACCTTTCACCAATCGGGAGTTCATGCCGTACATCACGGGATGCAACGTGTCGCCTGCTGCCTTCATGTTGCCGTAGAACTCCTCGGCCTCTTCCTGGCTCACGCCCTCGTAGTAGTTGGAGGCAGAACTCTGAATCAGATCGACACCCTCGGCCAGGTTCACCCGTTTCTGCAGGATGTTGGGATTGAACATCACGTTGCAAAGTTCGTCGAGCTCGGCTGCCTCCACGCTGACCTCGCACTGCTCGCAGGCCGCACGGAACCAATCCTCGCTGAATCCGGGCACAAACTTTTCGCTGCCATAGTGGTGATGGATGCCGTTGCTGAACCAAACACGCTTCAGGTAGGTGACAAACGCCTGGTAGTTTTCATCGTTCTGGTCACCCTCGTATTGCTGATACACTTCCTCCAACACCTTGCGGATGCGCAGGTTGTACTTACCGTTCTGGTCCCACAGGATGTCACGGCCCCACAACGCTGCCTCTTGCAGGTAATAGATGAAAGTCTTCTGCTTTAAGCTCAGATTCTCAAAACCTTCCACTTTATAGCGCAACATCTGCAAGTCCGCAAACCGCTCGTCGCTATACTGAAAATCACTCTGTGACTGCCGTTCGCTTGCACAACCCGCAGCCACCAATGCTGAAATCATCATGACTTTAAAGTTCATAGTTTAAAATATTTATGCTTTGTTCTGTTCCAAAAGAAAAGTCCTGAACCGTTCGGGCGTCATGCCCGTCTCCTGCTTGAACGCCGTGTAAAACGATTGCCGGTTGCCAAAACCCACCAATAGGCCGATGTCATCAATCGTGTATTCCTGCTTCTTGGCACTTTTCAGGTAGCGCATGGCATCCCTGATGCGATACTTGTGAACCAGCTGGGCATACGTCATGCCATACGCCTGCCGCAATGTCCGGGAAAGCACGAAAGGACTGATGCCCAGCTCCTCCGCTAACTTCCGCTGACTATAGTCTCCGTCGCGGTATTTCTTCTGTCTAATCAGTAATTCGTCAATACGTTCCTTCATCGCTCCATACGGCTTCCTGTGACGTTTTTTCGTCCATCTCCAACCCCCTCACTCAAGTCTCACAGTCAAACTTTTTGCAAAGTAAAAGATTATTTGCGAAAAATCCAAACCTACAGGCAAAAAGCCTTCTCCTTTTTCTCCCTCCTCCTCCTGCCCTCCCTCTTTTCCCCATCCGTCACCCCTCTCCACTGCATCCGTCGTCACGCAGAACTCTTCTCGTGAATAGAGTACTGCGTCATCTCGAATAGAGTACTGCGTCATCTCGAATAGAGTACTGCGTCATCTTCGATAGAGTTAAGCGTTGCAAGTGATTGAAAAATAGGAGGAAATAAATAGTGAAAAGCTGAGGGGACATCAAAATGTTGCGCCTTGTTTTTGCTTTCTCAAAGAGAATCACTAAATTTGCGTTCAAATCATACAAGATACCGCGCCAATAGTATTCATGTCAGCATGACATACGTCCCTTTAACTTCCAAGCGAAGCGATAACTTCCTTTTAACTTCCCTTTAATTTCCAAAAAGTTGAGCCTGCGAAACTTAAATAAATAGCAAACGATTATGAGGAATTTATTAACTTGCTTACTGGCCACCTTGGGACTGACGACAGCCTACGGCCAGACAAATTATGAAACCGACGTGTTCAAGACCAAGAGTGGGAAGGAAGTGAAATTCCATGCCCTCGTTCATGCCAGCATCCGCATTCAGTATGACGGCAAGGAGATTCAAATTGACCCCGTGGCAAAGCTGGGTAACAAGGTGATAGACTACAGCGCCATGCCCAAAGCGGACTATCTTCTCGTGACCCATGAGCACGGAGACCATTTCAATCAGGAAGCCATCAAGACGCTGTCGAGCGCAAAGACACGATTCATTACCAATAAGCGTTGCGCCGACATGTACGGCTCGGGTGAGGTGATGGCTAACGGCGATAAGATTCAGATCGCCGATGACTTCACGGTAGAGGCGGTTCCTGCCTACAACACGTCGGAGGGACGAACGCAATTCCATCCCAAAGGTCGTGACAATGGCTATATCCTGACCATCGACGGCCTAAGAATCTACATTGCAGGCGACACGGAGGATATTCCTGAGATGTCGGCCATCAAGGACATCGACATTGCCTTCCTGCCTTGCAACCAGCCCTACACGATGACGCCGGAGCAATTGGTCCGGGCTGCAAGGATGATTAAGCCCAAGGTCGTGTTCCCCTACCACTACGGCCAGACAGATGTCAAAGGTATTCCCTCACAGCTGAAAGCCGACGGCATAGACGTAAAGATTAGGCACTACGAATGATAGCATGACAGCAAAAGGGGAATTTATGGGTAATTCCCATAAGCGAAACAAGATGGCTCCAGAATTTCTATTCCGAGAAAACGACGGCCTATAAGGTTGGCGGCGATACCAGTGGTTCATTTGCGGCTGTCATTGGGTTTTGTGGGTTGATTGGGATTAATGCGCGGCTGCGCATGGTTCCGCGAAAACCCATTAACCCCATTGAATCCATCCGCCCCATAAGGAATCGTCCCGTAGGCGCCGTTGCGCTTCTGTCAGTCCTTGCGGGCGCGGTACATTTCCTCCTTGATGCCGCCCTTTTCCTTGAAGTCTTATCCCAAACAGGGGTATATATAAATTCTTTATTCAACAACATGTCAACTTTAATTTATAGAACTATGGAAAGAAAATTAGTACTTATCTTGGTTGCACTATTTACGTTGTCAGTGCGTGCAGAGGTCGTAGTGATTAACGGGGTTACCTATAACCTGATTTCTAAAGGTAACATAGCTGAGGTGGTGGAATCAAGAGATAGTATCACCACAGCAATCGAAGTATGGGACGAAGAGGGAGATAGTATCAAACTTGATTCTGCAAAAGTATGGAAATCATACTCTGGAGATGTTGTTATCCCAGAAACTGTGACTTACGACGAAGTGATTTATACCGTTACTACTATAAGGGAAAAGGCTTTTGCTAATTGTGCATTAAACTCAATTACAATACCAAGTAGCATAACAAAAATCTGTAAGGAAGCCTTCTCATACGGAAGTGCTTCATCTGTAAAGATAAACGATTTAGCAGCATGGTGCAATATCAATTTTGAATCCTATTTTTATACTAATCCGCTTTCTAAGGCATCTCACTTATTCTTGAATGATGAGGAAATTCATGATTTAGTTATTCCTGATGGAGTAAAAACCATTACCAATAATGCCTTTTATCAGTTCCAAGGTTTGACCTCAGTTAAAATTCCAAGTAGTGTTACCAGCATCGGATACGAATGTTTCTACGGCTGTTCGGGAATAAAAACTATAGAGATAGGTGATAGCACATCACAAGAAGCAACGACTGTTTTGGGCGGACGTACATTTTACATGTGCAATAATGTTGATTCGGTCGCATTAGGTAATAATATAGTAGAAATTGGGAGGGAGGCTTTTTATAAGTGTAAGGGCATACGTAGTATAGTTATACCCAATAGCGTGAAGACGATGGGTAGCCATGTTTTCCTGGGATGTGAGAACCTGGAATCAGTTCAGTTGTCGGAGAATCTTAAAAGCATAGAATGGTCCAGTTTTAATGGATGTACAAGTCTAAAAGAAATAGTGATTCCAGATGGTGTGGAGCATCTTGGAGATGATGCCTTTTATGGCTGTACAAACCTTACTTCTGTAAAGCTTCCAAATAATCTGAAAAAAATTGACTGGAGTGTATTCTCAGGCTGTACAAGTCTGACCTCAATTGAAATACCAGATCTTACACATACAATATATATTAGTGCATTTAATGGGTGTAGTAATCTGAAGACGGTGATATTAGGTAAAAGTGTTCAAGATATTCAGAATGAAGCTTTTGCATATTGCCCGGCTCTTGAGGACATCTATTGTAAAGCAAAAACTCCACCAACTTGTCATACAACAGTATATAGCGGTGGATGGAAAATGGACTCATTCTATGATTCATATATTGAGTACATTACATTGCATGTTCCCGCAAATTCTGTTGAAACATACAAGACAACTGAACCATGGAGCCAATTTAAAACCGTTGTTCCCATCATCATGCCAGAGCACACTCTGACTTATATGGTAGATGGAGAAGTGTACAAGACATACTCCATTGAGGTAGATGAGGCTATCATTCTAGAACCAGAACCAACAAAAGAAGGGTTCGCGTTTTCCGGTTGGAGCGAGATACCAGAGACGATGCCAGCTTATGACGTAACTGTCACTGGCTCTTTTGTGGCATCACAAAAATGTGCCACACCAAGCATTATGTATGAGAATGGTGTGTTGAGATTTGGCTGCGAAACCGAAAGCGTTACGTTTGTGCCGAGCGTCAAAATCGTAAGCGAGAATCAAGGGAACCTAAGTGGTGATAAGTTGTCGTTAGACATTGTAAGCACCTGCACCATCAGTGTCTATGCAACAAGGGAGGGTTATGAGAAATCGGAAACTGCCACAAAGACTATTACGTTGAGTAACTGCGTCGCAGGAGAAAATCCGAGTGTCAGTGACATCACCCGAATGATTGAAAGGTATCTGAACCGCTAACAGGTTTTAAGGACGTGCAGGTGTGTGGGTTTCTAATTCATCCACGGCACAGAAAAAATCTGTAATTTTGTCGTTGGTAATCTGAGACATTCTTTTGCAACTTTATAAGCAACTGGAAATCACATATAAAGACACAAAAGGACATCTCAGATTATCAACTTTTTAGAGAACTTTCTTATCCCGAGCAGGGGTTTCTATGGAGGATATTGAAAATGAACTCAGAGATCAAAAACAAAAGGAGGACGAGGCATGAGTGAGTGGAAGAAATGCGTCATCTCAGATAGAGTACTGCATTGCAAGTGCTTCCGTAAATGTCTGGAAAACATCGTCTTGATGATAGTTCTGGACAGGCCTCTATAGCTGGGTCGCAAGCCTGAATTTAAAAAGAATTATAGGTGTCCGCTACCCCCTTCTATTTCATAATGTAAATTTGTCGGGCAGCCGATGTACATATAAAAAGGAGGGTTTGTCAAACGCACAAATCCGCAAAGTTTTTTGGGGGGAACAAATGTGGTTATCGGACAGTAAAAATTTTTTTTCAAAAAAAAAGGAAGAAATTTTTGCCGTTCACGTATATCTTTGTATCTTTGCGACGACTTGGGGAGAAATCCCAGGCAAAGATGCATTAGCTTGTTATTTCGCACTTTACTGAAAAGACGTCGGAAATCTGTTTGGGAATAGTTCGATTTAAGAAGCAAAAGGAAAGGTTGAAGAAAAAGGCTTTCCTGTCTAACAACATAGCTATGCACCACGCTTTGGCGTGGCGGCATTCTTGTATGTTAGACAGGGGTTCCAATTTCCGACGTCTGCCCCTTAGGTAAAGTGCATAAGGATGGCCACGCCATTTTTGTATCCCTACGTTTTATACATAGTTCCAAAAACAGTAATAACATGAAAAGCTTTAGAAAGCTTTGCCAGCTTCTTGCGGCAATCTTGCTGACCACAGTGGCCAGCGCACAAGTTGTCAACGGCGACCTTAATCATAACGGAAGGCTGGATGTTGATGACGTGACCCGCCTGATCGATGGCTATGTGAGTGACAGTCCGGAATATATCGACGGAGGTGCGTATTTTAATGGCGCCACAAATATGCGCCATAGGTTGCGTGTGCTGTCAATCGGAAACTCGAAAAGTGAAGACACTTTCTTTTATGTGCCTCAACTGATGCAAAGTGTATGTGAGGATGTGGATCTTACGATAGGTATAGCATATTATAGTTCCGCATCTCTGAAAACCCATTCAGAGCTTCTTGCAAAAGATACTACAGCTTATGTGTATTACAAGTCGCAGCCGGGAAAGGTATGGAACTGGGAGCAAAATGTTTCTCTGAAGAGGATTATTCAGGACGAGGATTGGGACATCGTTTTGTTGCAAGAAACGATGATGAAACAAAATGACTACGCCACATACCAGCCGTACCTGAATGATATTTTGGACTATGTCCAGCAATATGCTGTGCATGGCGTACGTTTGGGCTGGATGATGACTCCCGCGCTTGCGAATTGTCTGCTGGAGCGAGCGGGAATGACGTTGAGCAGCGACGAATATTTTGAAGGTGTCGTAGCGTGCTGTCAAAGGGTCTTGGCAGAGACCCCCGTGGGGTTTGTCGTACCAGTGGGGACAGCTGTCCAGAATGCACGACACAATGAGGAACTGGGCCAGCTGGGCGATGAGGGTGAACTGACATTTGACCAAGTCCATGCCCAGGAAGGTGTTCCCCGTATGATAGAGGCATATACCATGGTGATAACGTTGCTGCAAGAGATGAATATTCCGAAGAGTATATGGGGAAATCAGAAAATAGTCAGCGAGGAATGGCTGAACAATGGGGGCATAGTGGCTGCGAAATGGATGAGAAAAGGAAATATTGTAGGGACGAAAGAGAACTACAGCGAAGCCCAGCGGTGTGCCATTATGGCAACAAAATTTCCGTTCAACATTTCGGAATAGCCGTCTGTTTGTGGCATTTGTAAGCCCTCCTGAAAAATACCGCCTCCAGCCATAATATTCCTCCGTTTCCTAACCATTGACAGACTCCAGCCAGCCTCCATACCTTTCCCCTTCATTTTCTCTTCGGATCGCCTCCGCCGTTCCGCCAAATCGCTTGGGCTTTCACGCACTGCCATTGAAAATGAACGATCCTTCCTCACAGCGGAACCGCTACGGCGGAAATGACGCAGTAGCGTATTTCCCACCTCCCCCCCTTATATATATAATAATGTGTATTCTCCCACTTTCCCCGTCCATTTCTTCCTTTCCCCATAAAAAACGCCCTGTTTTCAAAAAAAGTTGCTGGAAAGTTTGGTGGTTCCGCATAAAGTGCGTACCTTTGCACTCGCTTTTCGGGAGCGCCGGCGGTGAGCCGCCGGACGCGGGTTCTTGC
>CAJONZ010000051.1 GCA_905236065.1 uncultured Bacteroidaceae bacterium
ATCATCAGCTACATTCCCTACCCCATTGTGGTGGGCTTCACCAGCGGTATTGCATTGACCATTTTCACCACACAGATCAAAGACCTCTTCGGCCTGACCATCGAGGGTGGCGTGCCAGCCGAGTTCATCTCGAAGTGGGGCGTTTACTTCCAGAACTTCGGTTCGCTCGACTTTGCCACGACGTTGGTGGGCATCCTCTCTGTGGCCATCATCTTCTGCACGCCGCTCATCTCCAAGAAGATTCCGGGTGCCTTCCTGGCCATCATCATCATGACGATTGTGGGCGTGGTGCTGACAAACTATTTCGGCATCCACGTTGACACCATCGGCGACCGCTTCAAGATAGACCCCTCCATGCCAGAGCCTGTTGTGCCCGTCCTCACTTGGGAAGGTGCCAAGGGCCTGGTGCAACCAGCCATCACCATTGCCATCTTGGGAGCCATCGAGTCGCTGCTTTCGGCCACCGTGGCCGACGGTATCATTGGTCATAAGCACGACAGCAACCAGGAACTGGTGGGGCAGGGCATTGCCAACATCCTCTCGCCCATCTTCGGTGGCATCCCAGCTACAGGCGCCATTGCCCGCACCATGACCAACATCAACAACGGTGGAAAAACCCCTGTGGCCGGCTTGATTCACGCCGTTGTCCTGCTGCTTATCTACTTCTTCCTGATGCCTTTGGCAGCCTACATTCCGATGGCTTGCCTGGCGGGTGTCTTGGTCGTTGTCAGCTACAACATGAGCGGTTGGCGCACGGTGAAACAGTTGATGAAGAATCCTAAGAGCGACATCACGGTGCTGTGGCTCACCTTCATCCTTACGGTAATTTTCGACCTTACCATTGCCATTGAGGTGGGTCTTGTGTTGGCCTGTCTGCTTTGTATGCGTCGTATGGCTGAGACCACACAGGTCAGTGTACTTACCGACCAAGACGACATTGATCCCAATGCCGAGACAGACATCAACAATCCGAACATCGAGCATCTGACCATTCCGCGCCATGTGGAGGTTTACGAAATTAACGGCCCTTATTTCTTTGGTGTGGCCAGCAAATTCGAGGACATCGTCAACCGTATGAAGGAACGTCCGAAAGTGCGCATCATTCGTATGCGTAAAGTGCCCTTTGTAGATTCCACAGGTATGCACAACCTGCAGAACCTGATTGAAATGTCGCATCGCAACGGCATCAAGGTCATCCTTTCGGGTGTAAACGAAAAGGTTCACACCGTCCTGCTCAAGAATGGCTTCCAAGAACTGTTGGGCGAAGAAAACATTTGTCCCAACATCAACAAGGCTTTGGAAGTAGCCCAGAAATCAATGAAATAACTCAACTTTCGCAAGTTGAAAAGAAAGGATTGGAAGGGGAGTTAAAGGGAAGTTAAAAGGAAGTTAAAGGGACGATACCGTGCTAATAGTATTTCTATTAGCATGAGATACGTCCCTTTAACTTCCAAGCAAAGCGATAACTTCCCTTTAACTTCCCTTTAACTCCCAATGAAGTTGAGCTTGCGAAAACTAAACAACAATAGTGAAAGTATTTGTTGCATTATAGCCCTGCTTTTACCTCTGGATTATCAACCCAGCGGATAACCGGCGTTCCGTCAGCTTTGTAGTCGATGGGGAGCCAAAGGTGGAGGCTTTGGGACAGGTGTTGGGGATTCCAAATGTCGGCCATGAAGATGAAGCGGCCTGTGCCGTCGGTACGTTCGTTGAAGATGTAGGTGCCCTGTGCGCCAAAGGTCTTTTTGGCGGTGAAGTTTTGGTAGTTGGAAGTACCTTCAAAGGGGGATGGCAGGGATTTCCAAGGACCCCAGATGCTTTTGCTGACGAACATGCGGGCCTCGTTGGGTGCCCAGCCTGTGCAGCCACTGCAAATGAGCCAATAGTTGCCGTCGTGCTTGAAGATGCAAGGTGCTTCGTTTTGTCCGCCAGGAGCTACCATGTTGTATTTTCCCGTGAAGTCGAGGAAATCGTCGGTCAGTTCGCTGACCAGCAAGGTGAGGTTTTCCTGCGAGGAAGTGATGTGATAGGCTTTTCCGTCCGTATCAATATAAACCGTCATGTCGCGTGACATCTGTCCGCCGGCCATATCGCGCCACAGGTACATGCCCTTCTCGGTCTCGGCACGCCAAGCCGGTGTCCACCACTCTTTCCATTTGGAAGCATCCGTCTTTTGAGCGGCCTTGATTTGCTTTTTCGTGAAGTCGAAAGGCCATTTGTCAGCATTGATGCGGGTGGAACGGATAAAGCGGAAGGGACCCACGGGGCTGTCGCTTTCGGCAAAGGCCACACGGGCAGCATCATAGCCTCGACCTTTCAACTCCAGATGGAAGAGCATGACAAATTTCTGAGTCTTGGGATTATAGACCACCTTGGGACGCTCCATGATGCAACCGCGCTCAATGTCGTGGCCAGGCGTTTCGCTGACGGAAAGTGCCACGCCCTCATCCTTCCAGTCTTGAAGGTTAGTGCTGGAATAAACTTCCACGCCCACTTCGGTTGTGAAACCACGGTAAGGGCGATTCTCGCCATACCAATAGTATTTGTCACCGTACTTGATGATGTTGCCGCCGTGGGCATTGATGTGTTTGCCACTGGTGTCGAGCCAAAGCTCACCGTTTTTTTGTGCGTGAATGCCGATGGACAGGAAGAATGCCATGGCAAAAAGGATTGCGTGTTTCATAATGTGTGATTAGTTAAAAGTGTTCAAGAATGTTGATAAGTTCTTCCAATGAATCGGCGCGTTGTAGGAGTTCGTTCATGGGTTTGTTCACTACGCCCTTTTGTTCCAGTCCGTCGAACAGGGTAAAGAGGTCGTCCCAGAAGTGGTTGATGTTCCAAAAGACGATGCGCTTCTGGTGGATGCCGATGGTGTTGGCAGCCATGACCGTGAATACCTCATCGAGTGTACCGATGCTGCCGGGAAGTGCCAGGATGATGTCTGAATGCTCTACAAGCATTTCTTTGCGGTCGTTCAGGTCGGCGGTGTGAACGGTGATGTCAATGTATGTGCTGACGCGGTTTCGCTCTACAAGAATCTGCGGAACGATGCCCATCACCCGTCCACCATGGTTGTGGACAGCCTTTGCCAAAGCTTCCATCAGGCCGCAGTTGGCCCCGCCATAGACCAGCGTCTTGCCAGTTTTTCCCATCCATTCGCCTAAATGGGTGGCTGCCTCATAGTAGAGAGGGGACATGTTGTTGGAGGAAGCACAGAATACGCCTATCTTATTCATGGTAGAAGAACATTTAATGAAAAATGCCAGATTGTACTTGTTTTCGCTGCAAATGTAGTGAAACTTTTTGTAAATACAAGAATTTCACTTAATTTTGCGACAATGAAAACAGCAATTATAGGTGGAGGCGCAGCTGGTTTCTTCTGTGCCATTCGATTGAAAGAGTTGTGTCCTGAGACCGAAGTAACGATTTTTGAGCGGCAGCGACGGGTTTTGGCCAAGGTTGAGATTTCAGGCGGTGGGCGGTGTAATTGTACCAACACCTTTGCCGAAGTGACCGACTTGAGGCAGGTTTATCCCCGTGGCGCCCAGTTGCTGAAGCGTCTTTTCAAGCAGTTTGGCCCAGAGGAAGCCTTTGCTTGGTTTGAGCATCATGGTGTCCCGCTGGTGGTGCAGGACGACCAATGTGTGTTTCCCAAGGCACAGGACAGCCATGCCATCATCCATTGTTTTCTGCATGAGTCGGAGCGTTTGGGTGTGGAGTTGAAACTTGGGCAAAAGATAGAGCATCCCGAAACGTTGCTCTCTATATATGATAATGTGGTGGTGACAACGGGCGGCGGCAATGGCGTTCCCTCGCTGTTTACTTTCCACATTGCCGACGAGGCACTTCACCGCCTGATGGGAATCGTCTGTCCGCAGGCTCTTTGTAGCATTCCCGCCACAAAATTTCGGGCACAGGGAGCGCTCCTCATCACCCATTGGGGCATGAGCGGGCCAGCCATCCTGAAACTCTCTTCATACGCTGCTATTTATCTTGCTGAACATCACTACATGGCTCCCCTGTCTGTGAATTGGGTAGGCGAAACCAATGCTGAGGTTGTCCGTGCATACATTATTAATATAATACAGAGCAACGCTGGAAAGATTATTGATAACGTCCGTGTCTATGGCATCCACACCCGTTTGTGGACTTACCTGTTGGCAAAGAACCAACTCAACGGAAAGCGTTGCAACGAAATCGGCAAGAAAGGTCTGAATCAGTTGGTCGAGACATTGACCAACGATTCCTATAGTATTGCGGGTCGAAGTCCTTACAAAGATGAGTTTGTGACCTGTGGCGGCATTCCGCTCGATGCAGTCGATAGCCGGACGTTGGAAAGTAAAACAACACCCCACCTGTATTATGCAGGTGAGGTGTTGGATATTGATGGCATCACGGGTGGCTTCAACTTTCAGGCCGCTTGGACAACCGCCGATGCAGTGGCAAGGGGTATCGCTTTGAAAGTCAAAAATGAAAAGTGAAATTAGTTTTTGGACTTTACCCCTTTGCTTTGAAGGCCACGGCATAGAGTTTCATTTGCTTGAGCATAGCCAGCAGACCGTTTGAGCGGGTGGGGGAGAGGTGCTCTTTCAGGCCAATGTCCTCGATGAAATGCAGGTCGGCATTCAGGATGTCGTCAGGTGTCTGCTGATCCAGTACACGGATGAGCAACGTGACGATGCCTTTCACTATCAAGGCATCGCTTTCTGCCTGAAAGTGGATGGTGCCCTCGGAGGTGAGGTCGGCTTGCAACCAAACGCGGCTTTGGCATCCGTCAATCAGGTTCGACTCTGTTTTATACTTTTCGGGCAAGGGTTCTTGCTCACTGCCCAAATCTATCAGATACTGGTATTTGTCCATCCAGTCGTCATAAGCAGAAAACTCTTCTATGATTTCTTCTTGTATTTCGTTTATTGTCATGAAGTGAAAAGTTATTAGTAGGGTTATTTCTCATTCCAAAGTACTTCAAGCATGGTTTGTCCCACGGCTTTGAGCGTCGGTTTATTGATGTTACTCAGGTTATCCCCCATGGTGTGCCATGTGCTTGGAAAGCCGCCTTCTTCGGCATCAAGGCCAATGATATCGACACAGGGAATGCCACCACGGTTCACGTGCAGATGGTCATCAATCATCTCTCCGCATTCCTCGTTCTTGAAGTAATTTCCGTAGCCCAGACGTTGTGCCGTACTCCAAATGCGGTCAACAAGTGTCGGTGCAAAGTGCATCGAGACTCCTTCTTTGCAGAAAACAGTCTTAGCCGAGCCAACCATGTCGAGGTTGATGCCATAGCGAGCAGTGTAGCCTTCGACATGGCGAACTCCCGCCCAATACTGCGACCCCAGACACCAAGTGCTGGAGCTGTTTGCTCCGTGCGAGCCACTGTCCTCGGCGTCCCAACAGATGAAATCCACGCCGATGCTTCCGTCGATAATGCCACAGACAGTGGCTGAGTCCGCCGTTTTTGCCAGCTGAATTTGCCGAGCCACTTCCAACATGATACCGATACCGCTTCCGCCGTCGTTCGCACCGTCGATGGGCGTATTGTGCAGAGACTCATCCTCGTCGTTGTCTGCCCAGGGACGGCTGTCCCAATGGCCTGAGAGAATGATGCGCACCTCGGCTTCGGGATTGATGGCGGCAATAATGTTTTGTATCTTAATGGTTGTTCCATTGTGCAGTTTTCCGTCGGCATACTGACGATAGACCGTTGCGCCGAAATCCTCGAACTTTTGGGCAATCCAGTCCCCGCAAGCGTCGTGTGCCGCGCTGTTCATCGTGCGTGGACCAAACTGACACTGTGCAGCAATGTAGGCGTAGGCCGAGTCTTCGCAGAAAGCTGGAGCCGTCGGTTCGTCCGTCGTGGAATAGGTCTCCTTTCTGTTGCCGTTACATGCCGTGAGCATGAGCAACAGAAAGGAGAGAAGATAAAATAGTTTCTTCATTTCAAAGTATTTGAAATAGCGTTTGGCTTAGATTTTTGCAAGGAAGTCGCGCAACTGCTGTTCCTCCACGTCGCCCATCTGATACTCACGCTCTGCATCGTTCTTCACCATGTTCAGCCACTGGGCGTGTGCATTTTCGGCTTCCTTCAACCAATAATCTTGGTCAACGAACATGTTGCCACCCTCATGCTGCATCACGAATTGTGCATAGGCATGGGCATAGCTCTGGTAAGCGGCATGGATTTCGGAAAGGATGTTCTCCAGTTCGCAGGTGGTGGTGATACTGCCATTGCGTACATCCTGAACCACGCGGTCAATCTCTACCTTTGGAGCCAGCATACCGCAGAGGTCAAGCCATGTGCCGTTCTGCGGCTCGCCGTTCTCTTCTGCATTGTTGTGGGAGAAATACTCGTACAGGAAAAGGCGGATGACGAGGTCGTAATATTGCAGTCCCTTCACCAAGGCGTCGTGTTTGATGGTGCAGCCCTGATACTCATATACGGCGGCATCCTTGCCAAATTTATCCTGTAACTGGTGTAGCAGTTCCTTGCCCTCCAACACGTTCTGAATAACGTATGGGTTGGGGAATGCACAATTCACCAGGTCGCGGCGGGCTGACAACGGACGCAGGTCACGCTTGGGCCATTTGCCCACGTCGCGCCATGTTCCCACGGTCTTGATGTTGATGCCTGGTACCACGTAGGTCTTCAGGCCGTCGGCAATCACATAGCTGAATGGCAACTTCCGTGCCTTGGGATGCGTTTGTACCTTACCCATCACCATTGAGAACACGCCGACGGTCGCAGGCCAGAGGATATGGCTTCCACTGGCCGTCTTCGAACCACGGGCAAGCGTTCCCCAATGGATGGGCCCCATCTTGTAGGCGTGGTTCGACTGGTTGGTTCCAGAACCGGCATTGTAGAACGAGAAAGCTCCACCAATGAGCAACGTCGATTTGTGGTGGCTGGTCGAGAACGGGCCACAGAAGGCTGCGCACGCCTCACCATTGTCCATGTAGCTATTGGCAAAGAAAGCCGATGCCTCAGCGCTAAATCCTTTCCCCACATGAACTGATTCGCCCACAAAGCAATCCATCACCTTTGCGCCGTCGGTGATGCTGGCACCAGGTGCCACGACGCTTTTCTCCATGATTACGTCCGAACCAATGTAGGTGCCGGCTTCGTCCGTGCTCTGAATCGTACAGTCAGCCAGACGGGTTGCTCCCTTGATTTCTGCCGACTCACCAACCCATGTGTTGGTCATTTCCTTCGTTCCGACGATGCGTACACCGTTGCCAATGGTGGCTGTATTGGACTGTACAAAGTCGGCAGCCTGCTTTTGAGCCAGTTGCCGTACCTCAGGATAGTTAATCATCAGCCAAGCCGTCTGGCTTGTCAGTCCAGGATAGAGCACGATGTTGCCGTCGCCCCCTTCGTTCAACACAGAAATGGTTTCACCCACGCCAAAGGTTGCACCTTCCTGAGCGGAGAGGATGCCACAGTCGGCAATGTAGCATCGGTTTCCGATGTGATAGCCGGAAATGAATCCGCTCACATTCTCAATCAGGCACTCGTCGCCGATGACCGTGTTGCGCAACGTGGCGTTTTTGATGCAGCAACGGCGCATGAATCCCTCGGCCACCTCAATGCTTCCATTCAGCGAACCGATTTCCACATGACCGTAGAACATAACACGGCTGATGGCGGAAGAAATGAAATCGTCTTCGACCAGAATCTCAGCCCAGTCTTCAGCCCAGCATCCCTGTTCCTCAAGGATTGCTATCTCATTGACAGATAATTCTCTCATAGTCTTTGTTTTGTTTTGTGTGTTTGAAAATTATATGATGATTTTAAACTATGCTTTTCCCTTTACGATGCGTTTGATGTCGTTCAGTTTGTTCAGGGCCTCCAACGGGGTCAGCGAATTGATGTCCAGTCCAAGAATCTCATCCCGAATCTGACAAAGCACGGGGTCGTCCAGTTGGAAGAAACTCAGTTGGTTCTGTCCTCTTCCGCTGATGATGTTCTGCGTTTGCGGACGTGAGATTCCGTCGCCGGAGTTGTTGGCTTCCAGTTCCTTCATCACCTGTTCCGCCCGACTCACAATGCTGGGAGCCATACCAGCAATCTTCGCCACATGGATACCGAAAGAGTGTTCCGAACCGCCTGGCACCAGTTTACGCATGAAGATGACCTTTCCGTTTGCCTCCCTGACAGAGACGTTGAAATTCTTCACCCTGCTCAACGACTTTTCCATCTCGTTCAACTCGTGGTAATGGGTTGCGAACAGGGTTCTTGCCTTTGCCCTCATGTTCTCATGGATGTGTTCCACGATCGCCCATGCAATGCTGATGCCGTCGTAGGTCGAGGTTCCGCGTCCCAACTCGTCGAACAGCACCAACGACCGCTCACTGAGGTTGTTTAAGATGCTGGCTGCTTCGTTCATCTCCACCATGAAGGTCGATTCTCCCATCGAGATATTGTCTGAGGCACCGACACGGGTAAAGATTTTGTCGGTTAAGCCAATACGGGCTGAATCGGCTGGTACGAACGAACCAATCTGTGCCAGGATGGTTATCAGCGCCGTTTGTCGCAGCAAGGCCGACTTACCTGCCATGTTGGGGCCGGTCAGGATGATGATTTGCTGCCGTTCATTGTCCAGATATACGTCGTTGGCCACATACGACTCTCCCACAGGCATCTGCCGCTCAATCACGGGGTGTCTTCCCTGCTTGATGTCAATCACCAGACTCTCATCCACCACGGGGCGGTTGTAGCGGTACTCCTTTGCGGCAGTGGCAAACGAGAGCAACACGTCTAACTGGCCTATCAACTGTGCGTCTAACTGAATTTTTTGGATATAGTCCAAGGCATCCGTTATCAGTTGGTTGAATAGCTGTCCTTCCAAAATCAGTATCTTCTCCTCCGCACCCAGAATCTTTTCCTCGTATTCTTTCAGTTCCTGCGTAATGTAGCGTTCAGCCTGTGTCAGGGTCTGCTTGCGAATCCATTCTGCTGGAACCAAGTCCTTGTACGTGTTTCGCACCTCTATGTAGTAGCCAAACACGTTGTTAAATCCGATTTTCAGGCTTTGGATGCCTGTGGCCTCTACCTCACGTTGCTGAATCTGCAACAGATAGTCTTTGCCCGAATAGGCTATGTGGCGCAAATCGTCCAGTTCTGCGTTGACACCATCGGCAATCACTCCGCCTTTGTTCAAGGCTATGGGCGGATTGGGGTTCAGTTGCTTGCCGATGAGGCTCCGCAATTCTGTGCATGAGTCTAAATGTTCCCCCAACAGGCGGAGTGATTCGCTTTCCGCCTCCATGCAAAGTTGTTTGATGGGTTCGATAGCATCGAGGGCTATTTTCATCTGCATCATTTCGCGGGGATTCACTCGGCCCAACGCCACCTTCGAGGCGATGCGCTCCAAGTCGCCCACATGGTGTAATTGCTCTTCCACGGCATCCCGTAAATCCGGGGCACGGAAGAAGAATTCCACTACGTCCTGACGCTCCTTGATGGGTTTAACCTCTTTTAGCGGGAACACCATCCAGCGGCGCAACATTCGGCCTCCCATGGGGCTGATGGTCTTATCCACGACGTTCAGCAGGCTGGTTCCGTCCTCACTCATCGCCTCCACCAATTCCAGACTGCGGATGGTGAACTTGTCCAAGCGCACGTATTTGTTCTGCTCAATCCGTGAAATGGTTTGTATATGGCCGATATGCGTATGCTGTGTCTGCTCTAAGTAATAGAGGATGGCACCTGCGGCCACAATGCCGTTTTTCAGGTGCTCGATGCCATAGCCTTTCAGATTTTTCACGCCGAAATGTCCCAACAGTTTCCGTCGAGCCGACTCTTCCGTAAAAATCCAGTCGTCCATTTCATAGGTGAACAGCTTGTTGTTGAAAGTTCCCTCATACACCGATTTCTTTCCTCGTTCGAACAGCACCTCCTTTGGTGAGAAATTCGTCAGCAGCTTGTCTATATAGTCCGTCGTTCCCTCAGCCGTCAGGAACTCACCCGTCGAAATATCGAGAAATGCCACGCCGCAGCTTGTCTTTCCAAAATGCAGGGCAGCCAGGAAGTTATTTTCTTTTGTGTGGAGCACATTGTCGCTCAGGGCCACACCCGGAGTCACCAACTCCGTGATGCCTCGCTTCACCAGTTTCTTGGTCAGTTTCGGGTCTTCCAGCTGGTCGCAGATGGCTACTCGCTTGCCTGCCCGAATGAGTCTGGGCAGATAGGTGTCAAGCGCATGGTACGGGAAACCTGCCATGGCCGTTCCGCTGGCAGCCGTTCCCGCCACACTGCTCCGCTTCGTCAGCGTAATGCCCAGAATCTCTGCGGCCACTGAAGCATCCTCATTGTAAGTTTCGTAAAAGTCACCGCAACGAAACAGCAGCAAAGCATCCGGGTGCTTTGCTTTCAGGTCGTAAAACTGACGCATCATTGGGGTGAGTTCATCTTTCTTCATGCTTTTTTAATTTTCAGCTTTCAAAGCGGTAGCCAATGCCCCATTTTAATTTTTAACCTCTAACTTCTAACCTCTAATCTTTAAAATTCCCTTCCTCTGCACTTCCTCCATCACACGCAGGAAGTTTCCGCCCCAAATCATCTCTATCTGTTGCTCGCTGTAGCGTTCGCGCAACAAGCGGCGGGTAAAGTTGATCAGTTCACTGGCAGATGCCAGTCCGGGCACACCACCGTCGCCGTCGAAGTCGGTGCCGATGCCCACGTGTTCAATGCCCATCACGTTCACCATGTGATTCAGGTGTTCCACGGCATCCTGGATGTTGGCTTGGCCGTCCGTGCGCAGAAAACCCTGATAGAAAGTCACCTGGGCCACACCGCCCCTTTTGGCCAATGCCTTGAGCTGTTCGTCCGTCAGGTTGCGGCTGTGGTCACACAGCGCACGAGCCGACGAATGGCTGCACACAATCGGCAGGGACGAAATTTCCAGTGCGTCGAAGAACGATGCCTCGCTGGCATGGCTCAAATCCACCATCATGCCCACCCGATTCATCTCTCGGATGACCTGTTCGCCAAAGGGGGTTATGCCATTGTTTAGTCTATGCGACCCACAAATATCATTATCGCCATTGTGGCACAGCGTCATATATACTACGCCCCGCCGGCGGAAAGCCTCTACATTCTTTATATCCTTGCCGATGGCATAGCCATTCTCAATGCCCAGCATGATGGCTCGTTTGCCCGCCCGTTTCAGCCGCTGGATGTCATCGGGCGTATAGGCAATATCCACAGCCGTGCAATGGGCGGCCACCATCTCCTCAATTTTTGTCAGAATTTGGTTGGCCTTCGCCGTTGCGTTCTCCAACGATGCCTCGTCACGCTCCTGCTGGGGCAGGTAGGCCACCATGATGCTGGCATCGAGGTGTCCTTCCGCCATCTTGTGCAAATCCACCAGAATCTTCGGATCGCGGCTACCGAAGTCGATGCCCTTTCCAAAAAACATGGGCGTGTCGCAATGGCTATCCAGCGTCACGATGCGGCGATGCAACCGTTTGGCCCGCTGAAACTCAACAGCCTCGCCCACTAACCACTCAAACAGCGGCATCATGTCGCGGCAGCCCCGCAGCGTATAGGTCTCCGGGTGCCACTGCACACCCAGGATGCTCTTGTACTCGTTACTTTCTACGGCCTCAATCACGCCGTCGTCTGCCACGGCACACACCCGCAGACAGGGAGCAACCTCCTTGCAGGCCTGGTGATGGAAACTGTTCACGGGCATTGACGCTACTCCCATCAGCTTCTGGAGCATACTGCCTGGTTCCAACCGCACGTTGTGCGAGGGGTAGCGGCGGTCTTGGTCTTGGCTGTGCTTGATGCGCACACCCTCCATCTGCGTATGGATGTCCTGATAGAGTGTGCCGCCCAGGGCAGCGTTTATCATCTGAATCCCCTTGCAGATGCCCAGCATCGGCAGTTGGCGGTCGTAGGCTAACCGCACCAGCAACAGCTCCTGCATGTCGCGTTCGGGGGTCATGCTGTGCAACTCCCGCACCGGCTCCTCACCGAACAACAGCGGGTTGGGGTCGCCTCCGCCCGAAAAGATGATGCCATCCAGGCGGTCGAGCAAATCGGTCAGGTCACGGTGTTCGTCCTTGTTGTTTTCATCGCTGGTGATGTAGCGGGGCGGAATGATGACGGGGATGCCTCCAGCCTGTAAAACAGACTGATAATATCCTTCGGCCAAAGTACACGTTTCCGAGCCGTAATTGCCCGTGATACCAATAAGGGGACATGCCTCCTTTGTGCTATAGGTTGCATTCAGGCGATTATATTCGCCTTGCCAATCGAAAGATTCCATCTTTGGAAAAGTAATTTTCCGCAAAATTAGGTAAAATATCTGAGACAACCGTTTTTTTCGAAGAAAAAGAGTCGGCTGGCAAGGAAAAAAATCTCTGCCAGTACACAAAAAATGAATACATAATTACACCATTTTTGAATGAAAGTTCTCATGTTGTCCATTATTTTGTATATCTTTGCGTTCAAATTGAATATATGTGCAAATGAAAGATTTTATACAGATTCAAGAATCGGAGTATGATGCAATTCTGCGACAGCCTGTCGCAGTTATTGACAGGACAAGAGCCATGGTGGCTGCAACAGTATGTTCTGCCTCAATACTATTTCTTCTTCCACAGATTCAGTAGTCACTGATTGCTAAATTGAAAAATGATGGAAAACAGCAGTCAGTGACTGCTAAATCTGTAAAGATATAAGATTCGTTGATTGTTACAGGGGTTTCTCCAGATGGCTTTGCCATGAGTTTGTCTGATGGGAGTGTAAAAACATTTCTACAAGAAAGGACTGGATTTGGAGTTTCTACAGGGGTACTGCATGGAGCACGGGGAGGCGTTTAACGAATCATAAGGCAATGCAATAATATGGAACAGAAATTCAACAATAATCGTTTGGACTTGCAGATATTGCGGGAGTTCTGCGAACGGGAGGGGGAAGAGATTGCTTACCGCAAGGGTGACCAACTGGAGCGTGAGGGTGACCCTGCACGGTGGTTTGCCTTTGTCACTGAAGGATGTTTCAAATATGTAAAATATGGCATGAGCGACGACAAGGCGCATATCACGTGGTTCTCGTTTGCGGGTGAGTTCGTGTGCGACTACCCCACATTTCTCTATGACCGTCCGTCACAGGCTACAATTGAGGCTATGGTGCCCAGCCGCATCCTGAGGGTTACAGGCCAGCAATTGGAACTATTCTTCAATCAAAACATGGAAACGATGAAACTACGAGCCATGATTGGCGAGCACATCCTCAGCCAATTCCGCTC